>JAUHYR010000014.1 GCA_030426475.1 Bacteroidia bacterium | reverse complement strand
AACCAATAAAATCTATGTTGTAGAACAAAGATCAAGTGGTACAAGTGGCGGTGTTACTGTTGGTGTTCAAATCAACTCAACCACAGCTACTGATATAACTGGTGCCCCTTCTTATACTTATAATAATGTTGCTAACCCTAGCCCAGCTGATAACTCATATTATGAGTTTATTCAAGGAACTCAACCAGCTTATGATATGGCAGCTACAGCTGAATCAGTTCCTGCATATTTAGCAATTGGAGCTGCTCCTTTTAGTATTACTGGTACTGTCCAAAATAATGGAACAGTAACTGTTACTAGTTTTGATATGAATTACACCATTAATGGAGGAACTGCTGTTACTGCTGCTCATGCGCCTGTTAATATTACTTCTGGTGGAACAGCTAGCTTTACTCACCCAACTCAATGGAATCCCGCAACCTCAGGAACCTATACTATTGAAGCTTGGGCATCAAACATTAATGGAAATCCTGACCAAAATACATCAAACGATAAAATCACATTTACTGTAGATGTGGTTGATACAGTTGTAACAAGAGTAACTTGTATGGAAGTATATACTTCTTCAACTTGTGGTCCTTGTGTTGCCGGTAATCAAAATATGGATAATAATGTAGTTCCTATAATTAATAATTACACTATTATTAAATACCAACAAAATTTCCCTGGAGCAGGAGACCCATATTATACAACTGAATCTGTAAACAGAAGAGGGTATTATGGTATTAATTCTATTCCAAGAATGGAAATTGATGGGCAATGGGATCAAAATGCAGCATCTTTAACCACTGGTGTATTTAATTCATATCAATCTCAACCGTCATTTATGACAATTGATATTACAAGTGCAACATACAATGGTACAACTGCTACTATTGCTGCTACTATTACACCTCATATTAATTATGCTTCTGGAAACTATAAATATCACGTAGTTATTAATGAGAAGAAAACTACTGGTAATATAGCAACTAATGGTGAAACTGAGTTTCATCATGTAATGATGGATATGATTCCTAATGAAAATGGTAATGCCATTTCATCATTAACTAAAGGTGTGCCTATCACTGTAAATAAAGTTCAAAACCTTTCTTCAAGCAATGTTGAACAAATGAGTGATTTAGAAGTAGTTGTTTTTGTTCAAGATAATGGTGACAAAAAAATACTTCAATCAGGTTGGAAAGATATATCTTTAGCTCAAGGTATGGCTGATATTGACCAAGATAATGAAGGTATTGCTTCTTTATATCCTAATCCTGCAAATAACAATGCTACTGTTAAGTATCAAATCAATGGTGCTAAAAACGCATCTATTGTTGTTAGAGATATGATGGGTAAAGAAGTAATTTCTGAAAACATCGGTTCAGTTAATGGCATTAACTATTATACAGTTAATACATCTGAATTACCAAACGGAATTTATATGGTAAACTTAATTGCCGGAGACAAATCCTTCTCTAGAAAATTAATGGTTACTAAATAAAATAAACTTTTCATTTTAGTTAAAGGCGATGCATTAAATGTATCGCCTTTTTTATTAGCTTTGGTTTAATGAATAAGCAAAAAATGACTGTAAACAAAACTGCCTTTATTTCTATTGAGGGCAATATTAATAATCCAAGTACTATCTGGATAATTTTACATGGTTATGGTCAGCTCTCTGAACATTTTATTAAAAAATTTCATTCGTTAGATAAAAACAGTAATTTACTAATTGTTCCAGAAGCTCTGTCAAAATATTATATCAATGGAAATAATGGAAGAGTTGGAGCAACATGGATGACCAAACATGAAAGAGAAGTAGATATTGAAGACAACCACAACTATTTAGATGCAGTTTATAATAAGTATGTTCCCAATCATTTTAAAGGAAAAGTAGTCCTCCTAGGCTTTTCACAAGGAGCAGCAACAGCAGCAAGATGGCTGTCAACAACTAATCGAAATTTTCACCATCTCATACTTTGGGCAAGTGTATTTCCTCCTGACTTAAAACTAAACTCATTTAAACAAAAAAATGTTACAACGACTTTATTAATTGGTAACAGAGATGAATATTTATCTGAAAATGATATGAAAACTCACTGTCAGTGGGCTAAAGAAAACTCATTTGATATTGAACTTTTAACCTTTGAGGGAAACCATAATATCTTTCCCGAACCACTAAAAAAGCTTGAATTAAAAATTAATAACTATCAAAATTAAAGAATAGTTATTTTTCAATCATGATAAAGGCTGCTTAAGTAGAAATTTAAAACAAGCTTTTCGGTATAATTTTAGATATTTGTAGTTTATTTTTAGAAGAAATGTGGGCAAAGTTTGCAAGTGCAATTTTACGTAATAGGATAATTATTATTATCACAATACTTGCTATTACAATTTTTATGGGGTTTATGGGGAGAAAAGTAGAGTTAAGCTACAAAATGACTCCACTTTTACCAAAAACCGATTCCAGCGTAATAGAATACAAAGAATACCAAAAACAATTTGGTGAAGATGGAAGCCTTTTGGTTATTGGCGTTGAAGACTCTAGGCTATTTAAATTAGAAGCATTTAATAAGTGGTATGATTTAACCAATTCATTAAAAAAAATTAGAGTTGAAAAACTTAAAGGAAAGGAACGAGATACTGTTTTTGGAGTAACTGAAAGTGTTTCCATAGCATCGGTATATAACCTTGTTAAAGCTCCTGACGAAAAGAAATTTATCCTTGAAAACATTTTTCAAAAAAATCCAACTTCACAAGAAGAATTAGACAGTCTATTACAAATTGTATTTAGCTTACCTTTTTATCAGGACTTTATTTATACAAAAGACACAACCACACTCCTTGCCTTAACTCTAGACAAAGAAATTATAGATTCTGAGGCAAGGCATGAGTTAATGGAAGCTATTTTGTCACAAACAAAAAAATTTGAAGAAGAAACAAATATAAAACTACACTATTCAGGATTACCTTATATACGATACAATAACACAACAGAAGTTTCAGCGGAAATAAAACTCTTCATTATACTTTCTGCACTAATTACTACCATAATACTATTTATCTTTTTCAGGTCAATTAAAGCCACCTTCTTTTCCTTAATTGTTGTTGGAATAGGCGTTATCTGGTCAAATGGTATCGTAGGAATTTGCGGTTACGACATTACTATTCTTACTGCCCTTATCCCTCCATTAGTTATTGTTATTGGCATACCAAATTCTGTTTTCTTGCTGAATAAATACCATAGAGAATTTTCAAAACATGGAAATCAAATAAAGTCCTTACAAAGAGTTATTGAAAGAATAGGAAATGCTACATTTTTAACGAATTTTACAACTTCACTGGGTTTTGCAACCTTCATCTTTACACAAAGTCAAGGCTTAGTTGAATTTGGAGTAGTTGCTTCACTTTCAGTAATGTCTATCTTTTTACTGTCTATCACATTAATTCCCATCATATTTAGTTTTTTATCAGAACCCAAAGTAAAACACACCAAACACCTTGAAAATAAGTGGATGGGGATAATTGTAGATTCACTGGTAAGGGTTGTGTCAAAAAGAAGAACCATTGTTTACAGCATAGCAATTATTGTTTTTGGAATAAGTATATGGGGAATAACTACTATAAAAACCACCGGAAATTTAGTAGACGACCTACCAAAAGATGACCCTATTACAATTGATTTAAAAGAATTCTTTGAAGTAAAATTTCAAGGAGTATTGCCACTGGAAATTCTTATTGACACTAAGAAAAAAGGTGGAGTAATGCAGTTATCAAACCTTCAAAAGATAGATGAACTTCAAACTGTATTGCATGAGCACGATAGAATTTCAAAAGCTGTATCAATTGTTGATGGACTAAAATTTACTCGGCAAGCTTATTATAATGGTAACCCTCAAAAATATGCTTTGTTAAATGAACAAGAAAAAAGCTTTCTTGCTCCTTACCTTAAAAATGCGGGAGATAATAAAGGATTACTTAAAGCCTTTGTTGATTCATTAAACCAAACAGCCAGAGTAAGTGCACAAATTGCAGATATTGGAACGGAAGAAATGGAAGCTCTGATGAATGAGTTGAATAAAGAAATTGATGCCATCTTTCCCCCTGAAGATTATAACGTTATTGTTACAGGAAGTAGCACTGTATTTTTAAAAGGAACTTCTTATCTAGTAAAAAACTTATTTATTAGTTTGCTCATTGCCATCACATTAATTGCAATTATTATGGCATTACTTTTTTCCAGTTTGAGGATGATATTAATATCGCTTGTCCCCAACCTACTCCCATTGGTTATTACCGGTGGCTTAATGGGGATTTTAGGAGTTGCCATTAAGCCATCCACTATTTTAGTATTTAGTATTGCTTTCGGAATTTCTGTAGATGATACTATTCATTATTTAGCAAAATACCGACAAGAACTAAAAATCAGACCTTGGGATATAAGAACCTCTGTGCTTCTCGCCTTAAAAGAAACAGGAATGAGCATGATATATACTTCTGTGATTCTCTTTTTTGGCTTTGGAGTATTTACAGCATCAAAATTTGGCGGAACAATAGCTCTTGGATTTTTAGTTTCTACTACTCTACTTTTTGCTATGCTATCCAATTTAGTTTTATTACCTTCACTTTTACTAACACTAGAAAAAAGAATTTTATCGAGAGCATTTAAAAAAGAGCCTTTGATTGAGCTGGTAGATGAAGAAGAAGATATTGATTTAGATTTTCTTCAAATAAATAACGGGAATAATGAAAACGGTGCTGAAGATAGTGCTAAAGAAGAAATAAAAACAACCCCAAAAGAATGAAAGGAATAATTTTAGCAGGTGGTTCAGGAACTAGGTTACACCCTATAACTTATGCCATGAGTAAGCAAATGATGCCGGTTTATGACAAACCCATGATTTATTATCCGCTATCAACTCTTTTAAGTGCAGGAATAAATGAAATACTTATTATCACAACTCCTCATGATAACCCTTCTTTTAAAAAATTACTTGGAGACGGAAGTCAAATTGGATGTAATTTTACCTATGCAATTCAAGAAGTACCTAATGGTTTAGCCCAGGCATTTGTTATTGGTAAAGAATTTATCGGAAATGACAAAGTTGCTCTAATTTTAGGAGATAATATTTTTCATGGAACGGGTTTATCTGAAATGCTTCAAGAAAACAACAATCCTAATGGTGGTGTAGTATTTGCATACCATGTATCAGACCCTGAAAGGTATGGTGTAGTTGAATTTGATAAAAATAAAGTCGCCCTTTCTATTGAGGAAAAACCTAAAAACCCTAAATCAAATTTTGCTGTTCCGGGATTATACTTTTATGACAACTCCGTAATTGAAATTGCTGAAAATTTAAAACCAAGCGCTAGAGGTGAATATGAAATTACTGATGTAAATAAGGCATACCTTGAACAAGGAAAATTAAAAGTTGGAATTCTAGATAGAGGAACCGCTTGGCTTGACACAGGAACTTTTGCTTCTCTTATGCAGGCAAGTCAATACGTACAAGTTATTGAGGAAAGGCAAGGAATGAAAATAGGCTGTATTGAAGAAATTGCCTATAGAATGGGCTACATCAATTCAGAGCAATTAGAAAAACTTGCACAACCACTTCTAAAAAGCGGTTATGGAGATTACCTACTTCAAATTTTAAGAGAAGTATAATATGCAACGTATTCTTGTTACAGGCGGTGCAGGTTTTATAGGTAGTTCATTAGCCGAAAAACTATCACAGTTAGATCACACTTTAATTGTGATTGTAGATAACCTATCAACCGGAAAAAAAGAAAAAATACCTACCAGTAAAAAGGATAATATAAAATTCATAAAATGTAATGTAAATACCGAATCCGAAATAACCAGTGTTTTTCATGCGTTCCCCTTTGATTATGTTTTCCACTATGCTGCAATGGTTGGTGTAGAGAGAACATTAAAAAATCCTGTTAAAGTTTTGAAAGATATTGACGGTATTAAAAATGTATTGAACCTTTCAAAAAACACAGGTGTAAAAAGAGTTTTTTACGCATCTTCTTCTGAAGTTTATGGCGAACCTGTTGAATTCCCACAAAATGAAGATACCACTCCTCTGAATTCTCGTTTACCTTATGCTATTGTTAAAAATGTGGGAGAAGCATATTTAAAATCATTTAAACAAGAGTTTGATTTAGACTATACCATTTTCCGATTTTTTAATACTTACGGTATCAAACAAAGTAGCGATTTTGTAATTTCAAAATTTATAGATGCTGCTATAAAAGGTGATGATATTACTATAAATGGTGACGGAAGCCAAACACGAACATTTTGTTATATTGATGATAATATTGAAGCAACGGTTAATGCACTTCTATCTAACGAGTTTATTAATGGCACTATAAATATTGGTAATAATATAGAAGTTACAATTCTAGAGCTTGCAAAAAAAATTATTGAGCTAACAAATTCATCTTCCAAAATTGTACATCTCCCTCCGTTAAAAGAAGGTGACATGACCCGAAGACATCCGGACATTAGCAAAATGAAAAAATTACTAAATCGCGAACTAATTTCGCTTGATGATGGTTTAAGTAGCATCATCAAACAATAAGTATAAATGGAAAAATACATTTCACTTATAAATAAAGAGCTGGGTAATCTTTTTTCATCCAAAAACCCTAAAACACTTTACCAGCCTGCAACTTATTTTTTTGATATTGGAGGAAAAAGAATAAGACCGTTGTTAGTTCTTTTAGCCTCAGAGTTGAATAGTGGCAATCACTTAAATGCTTTATCGCAAGCACTTGGAATTGAAGTTTTTCACAACTTCACACTTTTACATGATGACATAATGGATAATGCTGATGTAAGGAGAGGAAAACAAAGCATCCATAAAAAATGGAATGAAAACCAGGCAATCTTAACAGGAGACGTAATGTTTGCAAAAGCTATTGAGTTAATTTCAGATTGTTCATCAGAAATATTACCATCTGTTTTAAAATGTTTTAACAAAACTGCAATAGAAGTTTGTGAAGGTCAACAAATGGATATGGATTTTGAAAACAGAAACGATGTTACTGTTGCTGAATATCTTGAAATGATAAAACTAAAAACAGCTGTTTTAATTGGCGCCAGTCTTAAAATTGGTGCTCTTTGTGGCAATATGGAAATTAATAAAGCTAGTTACTTGTATCAGGCAGGAGTTCAAATAGGTATCGCATTTCAAATACAAGACGATTATTTAGATGCATTTGGTAATCCTGAAAAATTTGGTAAAAAACAGGGTGGTGATATCTTAGCTAAAAAGAAAACTTTTCTTTACCTCACTGCAAAAGAAAAGTCTCCAGAGTTTGAAAATAAATACACCTCTGTTTTATCAAATCAAACATTATCTGATGATGAAAAAGTTAGTAAAGTTTTAGCAGAAATGTTAAAAATTGGAGTAAAAGAGGAAACAGAAAAGATGATGAAATCATATTTAGATAAATCATTTGAAACTATTAACTCTATTGACTGTAACGCTGAAAAAAAAGAAGAAATAATTACACTTTTTAAGTCATTTATCCACCGGGAAAATTAGTATTAAAAATCTTTCAACATTCAACTTTTAGCGTATGACATTTAACTATATTTGCTCACCATGAGTGAATTTCTTGTATCAGCACGTAAATATAGACCAACCACCTTTGATTTAGTTGTCGGTCAAAAGTCAATCGTTTCTACACTACGAAATGCTATACAAAATGAAAAAATAGCTCAAGCCTATTTATTTTGTGGGCCAAGAGGAGTTGGGAAAACAACCTGTGCCAGAATTCTAGCAAAAGTTATAAATGACGAATCCTATGATGAAAACTCATTGGAAGAATTTTCTTTTAATGTATTTGAGCTAGATGCTGCTTCGAATAATAAAGTTGATGACATTCGAAATTTAATTGAACAAGTACGAATACCTCCTCAAACCGGAAGATATAAAGTATATATTATTGATGAGGTTCACATGCTTTCAACGGCTGCGTTTAACGCTTTTCTTAAAACATTAGAAGAGCCTCCAAAACATGCCATTTTTATTCTTGCAACAACTGAAAAGCATAAAATATTACCAACTATTTTATCTCGTTGCCAGATTTTTGATTTTAATAGAATAAATATTCAGGATATTGTAGAACACCTTCAGATAATTGCCGAAAAAGAAGGAATTACCGTTGACAAAAATGCATTATTTTTAATTGCACAAAAAGCAGATGGCGGAATGCGTGATGCACTTTCAATGTTTGACCAATTGGCAAGTTTCACTAGCGGAAATATTACTTATGAATCGGCAGTAGAAAACCTAAATATTTTAGATTATACTTATTACTTTAAAGTTACTCAATGTATTATTGAGTCTAACATATACACTTCTCTCCTACTTTTCAATGATATTTTAAAAAGAGGATTTGACGGTCATCACTTTATAAACGGGTTAGCTGAACATATTAGAAACCTTTTGGTATGTACTGATAACAACACCGTCAACTTACTTGAAGTAACAGAAAATGCAAAAGATCAATACATTCAGCAAGCCAAAGAATTTACTTCTGAGCAATTAATGAATGCATTAGAAATATGCCAAAAAGCCGACACGTCCTATGCAAGTTCAAAAAACAAACGACTAACTATAGAGCTCGCACTTATGCAACTTTGCTCCATTAAATTCTCCAACGGAGCCGAAAAAAAAAACTTTAAAATAATCCCTCCTCCTTCTGTTGAAGGAATACCAATTAAAAAGGAAGAAGTTAAAACTGAGCCAAAGCCATTGGTTCAAAAAGAGGAGCAACCTAAAATTAATACTTCAGCTCCAAAGCCTGAAACGATTACTCCTAAAAAAAGTTTTTCTCCTAACAAAGTTGGAACAATTAGTATCAATCTAAGTCATCACTCAGAAACCAAAAAAGTTCAGGAACCGGCTGAAGTTAAATATGGTAATAATGAAATTAGTGCAGAAGATATTTTATCAAAGTGGCATGATTTACTTCATAAAATAGACCAAGAAGGAAAGCTCTCTCTACATACTACGCTTGTAACACATCCTCCAATAATTGATAAAACAAATATTCTCATTAAAATAAATAACAAAGCTCAGGAAGAAGAACTAACAAGTGAGAAATCAGACATATTAGGATTTTTAAGAAGTGAGCTAAATAATGGAACCATTCAACTTCATTTTGAAATTACAGATGAACCACAAGATAAAAAGGCATATACACCTGAAGAAAAATTTCAAAAATTAATTGAGAAAAACCCTCATTTACAGTTATTAAAAGATAAATTTGATTTAGAAATTAACTACTAAACTTACCATGAAAAAAACCATTCTATATTTTCTTGCACTAATTACAATATTAAGTGCTTGTTCAGACAAAAAAGAAGAATCAAAATCTTCTTACAATTTTGAAACAGTTGCAAACGATCCGTTAGATGTAAAAATTTATACTCTAAAAAACGGATTAAAAGTTTACATGAGTATCAATAAAGATGAGCCAAGAATTCAAACCGCAATAGCTGTTAAAGCAGGAAGCAAAAACGACCCTTCAGATGCAACGGGATTAGCCCATTATTTAGAGCACATGCTATTTAAAGGAACATCAAAACTTGGTTCACTAGACTGGGAAAAAGAAAAAGTTTATTTACAACAAATTTCTGACTTATACGAACAACATAGAGCCACAAAAGACTCTCTGGAGAGAATTAAAATTTATTCTAAAATAGATAGCTTATCGTATTTGGCTGCAAAACTAGTTGCGCCTAACGAGTTTGATAAAATTGTATCAGCACTGGGTGGGCAAAACACCAATGCGTTTACTTCTGTTGAACAAACAGTTTATATCAATGATATTCCTTCAAATGAGCTAGAAAAGTTTTTGATTTTAGAAGGTGAAAGATTTAGTGAATTGGTACTTCGAATTTTTCATACTGAATTAGAAACCGTTTACGAAGAATTTAACAGAGGGCAAGACAACGATTATTGGAAAGTATATCATGCGTTTGATAGAACTATGTTTAAAAAACATCCTTACGGAACTCAAACAACCATTGGGACTAGTGAACATTTGAAAAATCCGTCAATGGAAAAAATCCATGAATATTTTAACACTTACTATGTTCCTAACAATATGGCTATTTGCCTTGCCGGAGATATAGACCCTGAAAAAACAATTGAATGGGTCGAAAAATATTTTGGCGGCATGGAGTCCAAAGAAATACCAAAATTTACTTACGAAAAAGAAGACCCCATCACACAACCCGAAATTGTGGATGTGTATGGACCTATGTCTGAGTGGACAACCATTGGATACCGTTTTCCCGGAACCGGCTCTGAAGAAGTTCCTTATTTAGAAATTTTATCGGGAGTTCTTTCTAATGGCCAGGCAGGATTGATGGACTTAAACTTAATTCAGAAACAAAAGTTGATTAGTGCCAGTGCCAGTATTGAAACAAGAAAAGACTATACTATTTTCGAAATGTCAGGAAATCCTAAGGCAGGTCAAACACTTGAAGAGACGAAAACTCTTTTATTGGATCAAATATATAGCGTAAAACAAGGAAAATTTGATGATTGGCTAATTGATGCCGTCATAAAAGACATGAAATTAAGTGATATTAGAAATTCAGAAAGTAACTGGCAAAGAGCTGCAGCACTTTTTGATGCATTTATCATGGAAAAAAAATGGGCAGATTATGTTAACCGTTATGAAAAACTTGAAAAAGTAACTAAGCAAGGATTAATAGATTTTTGTAACAAGAATTTTAATGAAAACTATATTGTAATTAACAAACGAAACGGAAAAGACGAAACCGTTAGCAAAGTTGTAAAACCTAAAATCACTCCTTTAGATATTAATAGAGATACAGCCTCCACTTTCAAAAAAATGCTTGATTCTATTCCTTCTCAAAGACTAGAGCCAATATTTGTAGATTACAAAAAAGAAATTGAAGAGAAATCTATAAAAGGAAATATTCCATACAGTCATGTGGCCAATACCACTAATGATTTATTTATGTTGGAATATATTCTTGATATGGGAACTGACAATATGAAAGAGATTGGATTGGCAGTAGATTATTTACAATATTTAGGAACAGATAAATATAGCCCAGAAGACATACAGAAAGAATTATTTAAACTGGGGTTATATTTTGATGTTTACTCTTCCAACGATCAAGTGTACGTTTATTTAGGTGGATTAAAAGAATCGTTTGAAGATGGAGTAAAATTATTCGAGCATTTAATTAACAACGCACAACCTAATGAAGGTGCTTTAAAGGAACTGATTAATGATGAACTAAAAAATAGAGCTGACCAGAAAAAAAATAAATTTAGTATTTTATACACCGGTCTTTATCAGTATGCAGTTTATGGTGAAAATTCTCCGGTTTTAACTAAACTTTCTAACTCAGAGTTAACTGACCTAAATGCGGAAAAACTAACCGAAATTATTAAATCATTAACTAAGTATAACCATAAGGTATACTACTATGGTCCTCACAAGTCAGACGAAGTAATTTCTGTTTTAGAAAAAGAACACATCACCCCTGAAACACTTTTAGCTTACCCTGAAAAAGTGAAAAGAGAAGAATTGGATATTAATAAAAATGAAGTTCTTTTTGTTGACTACGATATGGTACAAACTGAAATTTTAATGGTTGCCAAAGGAGATAAATTTAACCCGAGCATTATGCCATACGCTATGATGTTTAACGAATATTTTGGTTCAGGTTTATCTTCAATAGTTTTCCAAGAAATAAGAGAAACAAAAGCCTTGGCTTACTCAGCTTATGCTGCTTATCGAACTCCTAGTAAAAAAGAAAAATCATATTACCTAACAGCTTACGTTGGAACACAAGCAGACAAATTAAATAATGCTGTTGACGCAATGCTTGAGCTAATGAACAATATGCCTAAAGCAGAAAAATCCTTTGAATCATCTAAACTTGCAGCATTAAAGCAAATTGAAACAAACAGAACAAGTAGGTCAAGAATTTACTGGAGCAGAGAAAGAGCCTACGACTTAGGCTTTGATTATGATTACAAAAAAGATAATTATGAGGCCATCAAAAAAATATCTGTAGATGATTTAGCTAAGTTTTTTGAAGAAAACATCAAAGGCAAAAACTATACTTTCTTAGTAATAGGGAATAAGAAAAACGTAAACAAAAAAGAGTTGGCAAGAATGGGAGAAGTAAAAGAGTTAAAAATTGATGATGTTTTAGGTAACTAAATTTATTTTAAACTTGACAAACTGCTTTAAACCAATATTTTTGCAAACCGAAACAAATGTGTAACCGATAAATAAAACTAAGTTAATGGAGAAAATAAAAGTAGCCAACCCTGTTGTTGAAATGGATGGCGATGAAATGACAAGAATTATATGGAAGTTTATTAAAGATAAATTAATACTTCCCTATTTAGAACTAGACATCAAGTATTTTGATTTAGGTATGGAAAGCAGAGATGCTACTGATGATCAAATTACAATTGATGCGGCAGAAGCTATAAAACAACACCATGTTGGAATTAAGTGTGCTACTATTACTCCAGATGAACAAAGAGTAGAAGAATTCAAGCTTAAAAAAATGTGGAGATCTCCAAACGGAACTATTAGAAACATTGTAGGCGGAACTGTTTTCAGAGAGCCTATTATTTGCAAAAACGTTCCAAGATTAGTTCCTAACTGGACTAAACCAATTTGTATTGGCCGTCATGCTTTTGGAGACCAATACAAAGCTACCGATACAGTAATTAAAGGAAAAGGAAAGCTTACCATGTCATTCACTTCAGAAAGTGGTGAAACAAAAACTTGGGAAGTTTATGAATTTAAAGGAGAAGGAGGAGTTGCAATGAGTATGTACAATACTGATGAATCGATTTATGGATTTGCTCGTTCTTGCTTTAATCAAGCTATTACCAAAAAGTGGCCTTTATATCTTTCCACTAAAAACACTATTTTAAAAGCTTATGACGGAAGATTTAAAGACATTTTTGAAGAAGTATATCAAAATGAATTTAAAGCGAAGTTTGATGAGCTGGGAATTGTTTACGAACATAGATTAATTGATGACATGGTTGCCTCTGCTCTTAAATGGAACGGAGCATTTGTTTGGGCTTGTAAAAACTATGATGGAGACGTTCAGTCCGATACAGTTGCTCAAGGATTTGGCTCATTGGGTTTAATGACATCTGTTTTAGTAACTCCTGACGGAAAAACTTTAGAAGCAGAAGCTGCACACGGAACAGTTACCAGACACTACAGACAACACCAACAAGGAAAAGCAACTTCCACTAATCCAATCGCTTCAATTTTTGCTTGGACAAGAGGTTTAGCTCACAGAGGAAAATTGGACGGCAATGATGCGCTAATTAAGTTTTGTGAAACATTGGAAAATGTTTGTGTTGAAACAGTAGAAAGTGGAACAATGACTAAAGACTTAGCACTTTGTATTCATGGAAAAGAGTTAAACTCTTCACACTATGTAACTACTGAAGAATTTTTAGCTGCATTAGATAGTGGATTAAAAGCTAAATTGAATTAATAAACTTAATAGATTAGACTTGGCCACATTTTTGTGGCCTTTTTTGTTTAAATGAAATATAGGTTTCTGATAATATTATTTGTTTATTTAACCACATACCTGAAAAGTCAAAGTGGTTTAAGACAAATTATGGAGTTTGGGGAAAATCCAGGAAACTTGAATATGTATTATTTCAAACCCAATGAAAAAAAGAACAAAAAACCATTGGTTTTAGTCTTACACGGATGTTCACAAGATGCTGAAACAGCTGCCCAACAAACAGGCTGGAATAAGCTAGCCAAGCTACATGATTTTTACGTAGTATATCCAGAACAAAAAAGAGCAAATAACTTATCAAGATGTTTTAACTGGTTTTTTAGAAATAACTACTTAAAAGATAAAGGAGAAGTAGCGTCTATAAAAGAAATGATTTTATACATGCAAGCTAAACATAATGTAGATACTTCAAAAATCTTTATTACCGGGTTATCTGCGGGTGCTTCTATGAGCGTTTCCGTAATGGCTTGCTACCCTAAATTAATTAATACCGGAGCAATAGTTGCCGGTGGGCCGTATCATGCTGCGTCAAATGCTTTGAATGCACTAAAAGCTATGAGCAACCCAAATAATAACTCAGCTAAACATTGGGGAGAATTAGTTAAATCACAAAATCCGGAATACAAAGGAAAATATCCCAAAATGATTATCATTCATGGAATACAAGATGATGTAGTAAATATTGAAAATGCTAACCAACTTATAAAACAATGGAGTTATTTACTAAATACAGATACTATTCCTTCAAAAGTTGATAGCACCTATAACAAACACAAAGCCATTCAAAAGCAATTATTTTATAATACCGATAGTATTTCAAGTATTACTTATTACAAGATAGACGGAATAAGACATTCTTTATGTATAAAACCCGGTGAAGCAGAAGACGAAGGAGGAGAATTATTACCCTTTACCAAAGACATTGGATGGCACTCTACCTATCAAATTGCTTTAGATTTTGGATTAATTAAACTATAATTGTCTAAAATTCAATCTTATGCAATATAACTTTAAGAATTTAGTATTTGAAGGTGGTGGAGTAAAAGGCATAGCTTATGGCGGAGCTCTTGAAGTATTAAATGATATGTCTATTTTAAATAATGTTGAAAGAATTGCCGGAACCTCTGCCGGAGCCATTAATGCTGCATTACTTTCAATAGGTTACACACATCAAGAAGTATCAAAAATAATTGCAGAAACTAACTTTAAAGATTTTGAGGACGATAGTTTTTTTATCGTTAGAGATATTAGAAGACTATTAAATTATTTTGGCTGGTATAAAGGTGATAAGTTTAAACTTTGGTTAAAAAAATATATCCTTTTAAAAACAGGTAATCCCGAAATTACTTTTGCTGAAATGCAAAATTTAAAACCTACTAAAAAATTTAAAGATTTGTATGTAGTGGCTACTAATTTATCTCAACAAAAAGTGCAAATTTTTTCACATGAAACTACTCCCGATGTAAAAATTGCAGATGCAGTGAGAACCAGTATGAGTATTCCACTTTATTTCCAATCTATAAAATATAAAAATGATATCTATGTGGACGGTGGTGTTTCATGGAATTATCCAATAAATATTTTTGACTATAAAAAATACTTATCAAACCCTTTAAATGGAGAACAAGTAGAATACAGTGATAATTCAGATTATGTGTTTAATTACGAAACCTTAGGGTTTAGACTTGACTCTACTGCCGTTATTGAATATGCCAAACACAATTGGGCTAGTGAACCGGTAAAAGTGACTAATGTAAAGTCCTATTCAAGTGCATTAATTAATTTTTTAATGGAAACTGCTAATAAGGCTCACCTAAAAAGTAACGATTGGAATAGAACTATTTTTATTGATACGCTTGATGTTAAAACTACTCAGTTTGAATTGTCAAGAGAAAAAATTGAAGCTTTAATTAAGAGTGGGAAAGAAAATACCCTGAAATATTTTGAATGGAGAAACAAAGACGATAAGCACAGTAAATTACCAGCCTAGCTAAACAATTCCAATTGATGCTCTAGCAATTTAAAACTCTTTCTGTGGTAAATACAATCACCATATTGTTTTATTGCTGCTCTATGTTCTTGTGTAGGATAACCTTTATTTTTTTTCCAATTATAATATGGAAATTCTTCATGTGCCTTTTCCATAAATTCATCACGATAAGTCTTAGCTAAAATAGAAGCAGCCGCTATGCTATAATATTTCCCATCACCTTTGATAATACATTTATGAGGTATTTTTTTGTACGGCTTAAAACGATTTCCGTCAATTAAAATGTATTCGGGCTTTTTAGAAAGCTTATCAAGGGCTTTATGCATGGCCAAAAAAGAAGCATTTAAAATATTTATCTCATCAATTTCTTGCGGTTCAACAAAAGCAACTTGCCAGTACAATGCATTTTCTTCAATTATAGTTCTTAGAATATTTCTATTCTTTTCGCTCAACTTTTTAGAATCATTCAACAAATCATTTTCAAAGTCATCCGGCAATATAACTGCTGCCGCAACCACAGGTCCGGCCAAACAGCCTCTGCCGGCTTCATCACAACCGGCCTCAATCTTTTTAGCATAATATTTTTTTAATAGCCCCAATATTAACTTTTAACTGATTCAATAATTTTCATGAAATTTTCAGCACTTTCATCCCAGCTAAAATCTTTTGCTCTTCTAAATCCCTTTTCTATCAGACTACTTCGCAAATATTTATCTTCAACTATTTGAGACATCAAACTCGACATTTCCTCAGTACTTTTAGGGTTAGCCAACAAACAAGCATCTGCACCAACTTCCGGTAAAGAAGTAGTATTTGAACACAATACAGGAACACCACAGTTCATTGCCTCAATTAAAGGAATTCCAAAACCCTCATAAAATGAAAAATAAGTTAGTGCATAAGCTGAAGCCAACACTTTTCCTAAATTATTATCACTTAAACGACCCAAAAAAACAACATCCTTTTGCAAATTTTCAGAAATGGGAGCGGTAGCCCACATTTTTTCACCTACTAAAAGTAACTTCATATCAGAACCTGACTTTTCCTTAAATAAAGAAAAAGCCTTTAACAAGCCGTGTATGTTTTTCCGTTCATGTAAGGACCCCACATAGATAAAATATTCTTTTCCTCCACTATATTTCTTTCGGGTCTCAATCTTTTCTTCCTCAGGAAGAGTGCTAAAGTTTGGACTGACCGCATTATAAACAACATCTATTTTACTTTCTTCAATATTGTATGTTTTTACAATGTCTTGTTTTGAGAAGTTAGATACCGTAATAATTTTACTACTCTTTTTTGCATAAACTGGAAACCTTTTTTGATACAATTTAGCTATGGAGTAGGGCAAAAAGTTAGGGTAATGTTCAAAATTTAAATCATGAAAAACAGGTATTAACGGACAGAGGTTTGTTTTGGGTAAAAAACCGTCAGGAGACACAAAAACATCAGGGTTTATCCTTTTTAATACTTTGGGTAATGACAAATCAAACCACCACTTTATAAGCAATGAGTGGCGGGTAGGTGGTGAAACTTTTTGTAGTGTAACATTAGAAGAAAACTTAAAATCTTCATCAGGCTTTCTATCAAACAGAAAAACAAACTCGTGCTCCGGATGATTTACTGAAATTCTTTTCAAAATTTCAAATGTAAACCTTCCTATTCCCTCAAGCTTATCCTTAACTAGTAATCTGGTATTTATAGCAATTCTCAAGTATATTTCTTTAAATAATTACATTTACGCAAATATTGAAAAACTTTATCAAATACCTGCTACAAAAACTATTTGGTTATCACCGATATCTTTTTCTATTTGCAAAATTTAAAACTCTTTTTTTTAAGACAGATAAAAAAGAAAAAGGCTTTTTTCATTTTATCAAGCTAATTCCTAGTCAAGGAATAATACTAGATATTGGTGCAAATATTGGTCTCACAGCATATCATTTAGCTAAATCTAAACCTAATTGTAATATACATGCATTTGAGCCGATTGAAAGTAATTATACTATTCTGAAAAAGCATTGTAATAAATTTAAAAATATTAGCTTTCATTTATGTGCACTAGGGGAAAAAGAAGGCACAGTTGAAATGGTTTTACCTATTGTCTCAAATGTTAAAATGCAAGGACTAAGTCACGTAAAACATTCAACTATAAATGATTTTAATGAAGGAACTGAGTACAAAGTTGAACTTAAAACTCTTGATAGTTTTAAGTTTGCTAATGTAGTTGCCATAAAAATGGATGTTGAAAATTACGAACAATTTGTACTTCAGGGTGCTATTGAAACATTAAAAAAATCAAAACCGGTTATTTATCTTGAACTTTGGGATAATGAAAATAGAACTCACTGTTTTTCCATTTTAGGTGAGATTGGATATAAAATAAACATACTAAATGGGTGTGATTTAGAGCTATTTAACCCTTTAAAACATAAAAAACAACAATATTTTATATGTACCGCTAATTAAGGCTTTTGTAGCGAAACAATATTTTAACTTCAATTGAGTTAATTTTCCTACTTTTACCCACTATTTATTACAAAAACCATGGCAAATAACGCAGGCAATAAGGCCTATGATTTTAATTCAGGAGGATTATTAGTTTTTTTATATAAATGGAGAAAACCATTAATCATTATTAGTTTAATTGGTGCTATTGTATCCGCAATAGTATCTTTAATTATTCCCAATAAATATGAATCAAAAGTAATTCTATTTCCCGCCAGTATAAACTCTATTTCAAAGGCATTAATTTCTGAAAATAACATTAAGGCTGATGTACTTGAGTTTGGTGAAGAAGAACAGGCAGAACAATTATTACAAATTTTACATTCTGATGAGATTAGAGATAGGGTTATTACCAAATTCAACCTTTTGCAGCATTACGATATTGAGTCAGATGATAAGTTTAAAATGACTAAACTTCATAAACAGTATGAAGGAAATGTAACTTTTAAGCGTACGGAGTTTATGTCAGTCGAAATAAATGTTTTGGATGAAAGTCCTGATACTGCTGCCTTAATGGCAAACTTTATAGCTAATCATTTAGATAGCGTAAAAAACAGAATGAGGTATCAGGTCGCCTACCCTGCCTATAAAATTGTTGAAGAACAGTATTTGAATTTACAAGCTGAAATTCAAGAGTTAGAAGACTCATTAACAAAGTTGAGGAAAATGGGGATAAACGATTATGAATCCCAAGCTGAAGTATTTAATCAACAGCTAGCTATAGCTCTCTCAAAAAATAATACTCAAGGTGTTAAACTATTACAAGAAAAGTTAAATATTTTAGAAACGTATGGTGGAGCATATGTTGGAATTAGGGACTATTTAGATTATCTCAGAAAGCAATTAAGCCATGTGAAATCAAAATATAACGAAGCCAAAATAGATGCTGAAAAACATCTCGAACATAAATTTGTGGTCAATTGGGCTTCACCTGCTGAAAAGAAAAGTTACCCCATTAGATGGCTAATAGTCGCTGTTTCTACATTATCTACCTTTATGTTAACCTTCTTTATTTTATTAATTAAAGAAAGTTTCAGGGACATCAAAATTGAAAGTGAATAAAGAGTTTTCATATACCAACTTGTTTCAATTATTCTTTTCGAATTATAAGCTTTTGTTTATAGTTGCTATCATTGCTGCTGTTTTATCTTCTGTTTTTTCAAGCTCGCTCTTTATCACTCCAAAATTCCAATCAAAATCTGTTTTATATCCCTCAAACTTAATTTCTTATAGTTCTGAAACACCTACAGAACAATTACTGCAACTTTACGAGTCTAGCGAAGTTTGGAATTCAGTAATTGAAAAATTTAATTTGTTTAATCACTATAATATTGATTCATCACAAATTGGTGCAAAAACCAAATTGATTAAAGAGTTAAGAGATAATGTTTCGATAAGAAAGACATCTTTTGAATCTGTTGAAATAACAGTATTAGATAAAAACCAAAAAATTGCAAGAGATATTGTTCTAGAATTTACCCAACAAGTAAATTTAAAAGCAAGACAGCTCCAAAGAGAAAAATCAAAAGAAGTTTTAGCAATTTATAAAAACTTAGTCGATGATAAAAAGGTTCAAATCGACTCTTTAGAAAAAGCTATTAAAAAAATAAGTGCAAATTATGGTGTTTTTGAGTTTGGTAGACAAGCAGAAGTGGTAACAGAACAGTATTTAGAATCTATTAGAAAAGGTGAAGGGGCTAAAACTGAAAAAATTGCAGAGTTATTTAATAACTTCAAAGAAAAAGGAAATGAGTTTAGCGCACTTTCAATACTACTTGCAAATGCCTATAACGAATATAATAAGCAATTAGTTAACTACGAAAAAGCAAAGAGTGACGTTACAAAAGAGCTCACTTACACCAATGAAATAATCAGTCCACAAATTGCTGACAAAAAATCCTATCCTGTTAGATGGGTTATTGTTATAATATCTGTTTTATCTTCTGTATTTTTTGCTTACTTACTAATGATAATTATAAAAAACTTAAGAAATCAAATTGTTGAGTAATGTATTAAATAAATACTGGCTCTATCTACTGAGTTTTCTTTTTATTATTCTTAACAGCATATTTATTGCTATGGAGCAGTATTGGTTTGCTCTCATTCCTTTTGCTTTGGGCTTACTTTATCTTACTTTTTTTAGCCTAGATAAGTTAATGTACTTTATTGTTTTTTTTACTCCTCTATCCATAAATATTGAAAATTTTGATTTGGGAGGAATAGGAATGTATCTTCCAACCGAACCACTAATGTTTGGGGTAATGGTTCTTTTCTTTTTAAAGGTTATTTACGATAAAAGATTTGATAATAGAATTATTTTTCACCCCATAAGTTTAGCTATTATATTCAATTTAGTGTGGATGTTTATTACATCTCTTACCAGTGAATTACCCATTGTATCCCTTAAATATGTCCTTGCCAGATTATGGTTTGTAGTTTGCTTTTACTTTTTAGCCACTCAATTACTTCAAAACCTTAGAAGAATAAAAATATTTTTATGGAGTTACCTTCTTCCAATGACTATCGTAATTGGATATGCATTGTATAATTTATCCGGTCAATTACTTGATCAAAATGCAGCACACTTTGTAATGCAACCATTTTTCAAAGACCATACATCTTATGGTGCAATTTTGGCACTTCTTTTCCCAACTCTCTTTTTTCTGCTTAATATAAAAGAATATAAGCTTGGTGTAAAAACATTAATTGTATCGCTAATTGTATTTTATACTTTAGGCATTATTTTTTCTTATACACGTGCTGCCTGGGTTAGTTTAGCAGGAGCATTTGTATTATTCCTAATATATAGATTTAGAGTTTCTTTTAAGTTTTTGGCTTTTTTAGGAATAATAGGAGGATTAATTTTTTACTTATCATGGCCTTCTCTAATGATGAAAATTGAAAAAAACAGACAAGATTCTTCAGGAGATTTAGCCGAGCATGTTCAATCTATTTCTAATATTTCTTCTGACGCTTCAAACCTAGAAAGGATTAATCGTTGGGAATCCGCACATAAAATGTTTAACGAAAGACCTGTTTTTGGATGGGGTCCGGGAACTTATGCTTTTTTATATGCTCCCTTTCAACTTTCAAAAAATAAAACCATAATAAGTACAAATGCCGGTGATTTAGGAAATGCTCATAGTGAATATATTGGGCCTTTAGCGGAATCAGGGGTGTTAGGCATGCTTTCTATGTTGGCAATTGTAATATGCATTTTTTATAAAGGCTCTTTATTGTACCATGAATTACCAAAAGGAGAAACAAAAAACTTAGTATTAGTAATGCTGTTGTGCCTGTTTACCTATTTTACACATGGTATATTAAACAATTATTTAGATACTGATAAGGCGTCTGTTTTAGTGTGGGGATTTGCTGCAATTATTGTAGCAGTGGATGTATATATGAAAGATGATTTACTTAAATCTAATCCCCATTAGTGTTATATCATCAGAATAAGGCTTTTCTTTTACCTTAAAACTTTCGATATTATTCATAATTGCATTTAGCAATTTTTTTATTTCATCTCCGGAATGCCGCACTAAAATATTTTTAACTCTTTCAACTCCAAACGCTTCTCCTAATTCATTTTCAGTCTCTTCTACTCCATCCGTATAGCAAAGAAGAACAGAGTTTTTATTAATTGAAATATTACCTTCTTTTACAAATGGTAACTTATCAAACATTCCTAAAATTGTTGTTCCTGAAGTCAGTTCTTTAGTTTTACCATGTTCATATAAAATGGGAGGAATATGACCAGCATTAATGTAATTTAACCTCCTTGAAGAAAAGTTATATTTTGCCAAAAACATAGTAATGTACTTTTCTTTATTTGCACTCTCAAGAATTTTTTGATTAATAATGTTTGCCAACTCAAATAAAGAATTTGTAGTATGAGCCAGCACCCTTAAGCTAGCTTGCAAGTTAGACATTAGTAACGCTGCGGATACTCCTTTTCCTGAAACATCTGCCATACAAAACAACACCTCATCATTTGCTAACTGAATGACATCATAATAATCTCCTCCCACTTCATGGTGAGGTTGATAAAAAGCATCTATTTCAATATTTTCATTATTTGGAAATACAGAAGGGAACAAATGGTGCTGCATTTCAGATGCCAACTCCAACTCTCTTTTTATAGCAGCTTTTTCAATCGCCTCTTTATATAGTTTTTTATTTTCAATAGCCACCATAACAATATTTGTTAAGGTTTTTATAAATGATAAGTGACGAATGATCGGACTTACTTCAATTTTTTCTCCGTCAAAGTCATTTAACAGTAAGTAAGCCAGAGGTTTTGTTTTATGAAAAATAGGAACAACTACACCAAAATGATGTAAAACAGTATTCCTGTGATTGTTAAGAACCAAGATATCTTTAATACTTTCTAAATCTTGAGAGGGGTTTATACTAACAGAGTCATCTACTCCTTCACTAATTATAAGTTTCCATTCTTTATCAAATGTGTAAAGCTGAATCTTACCTATTTTTAATTGGTGGACAAGAATATCACGATAGGTATCAAAGAGCTGGTTTTTGGAT
The DNA here is from genome assembly GCA_030426475.1 of Bacteroidia bacterium. Lineage (GTDB taxonomy): Bacteria > Bacteroidota > Bacteroidia > Flavobacteriales_E > Vicingaceae > CALALS01. Next base: position 18,277 of record JAUHYR010000014.1, on the reverse strand, counting down.
AGGTTATTATTGATAGCATTTGTCACATCTAACAATAATGTAAGCTTAAGCTTATTAATCTGGCTTCTAGATTTTATTTTACTGCTATATGACAAATTTTCGCTTTCCAACTACTTCAATTTTTCTATTATTTCGGGCAATTTTCTAATCATTGCTAATTCTTTCATTTTCTTTTTTGCTTCTTCTGCAGGACTTCCAAAGTAAACTACCCCCCCAGCCAAAGATTTACTAACTCCCGATTGAGCAAATAAAACAGCTCCTTTTCCAATGGTCACATTACTGGCTATACCAACTTGTCCCCAAAGTATTACATTGTCTTCAATAGTTACACAACCGGCTATACCTACATGCGCAGCAAATAAGCACATTTTTCCAATTAACGTATCATGCCCAATATGCACATGATTATCGAAAACTGTACCTTTTCCTATTTTAGTTTCGGCTGTCACTCCTTTATCAATAGTACAGCAAGCTCCTAATTCCACATTATCTTCAATTATTACCTTACCCGCAGAGTAAAGACGTTCATGAAAACCCTCTCTCTTCTTGTAGTAAAAACCCGAAGACCCAACAACAGTATTAGCTTGTATAGTTACATTATTTCCAATGAACGTATTATCATATATACAGACGTTCGGATGAATGAAACAGTTGTCTCCTATTACAACATTATTACCTATATAAGCAGAAGGATGAACCACTGTATCCTCACCAATGCTCACGTTTTCACCAATATTATCTTTAGCTAACTGAAAAGGATTAAAATGTTTTAAAATTTTAACAAAATCAGAAAAAGGTTCTTTTGATATTAATAAAGCTTTCCCTTCAGGCGTTTCTACCTTTTGGTTAATTATAATTGTTGTGGCATCACAGTTTAGTGACTTTTCATAATATTTAGGATGATCAACAAAAACTATATCTCCTTTTTCAATTCGATGAATTTCATTTATTCCTAATATTTCATGGGAAGGGTTGCCAACATATTCAACACCTATCAATTTAGCTATTGAAGCAAGTGTTTGTGGTTGTTGAAATTTCATACTTACGCTTTTACTCTTTCTGAGTAATCTCCGGTTCTGGTATCAATCTTAACCTTATCGCCATTATTAATAAAAAGCGGTACTCTGATTTCTGCGCCCGTTTCAACAGTGGCTGCTTTAAGGGTATTTGTTGCCGTATCTCCTTTTATTCCAGGTTCAGTATAAGTAATTTCTAAAATAGTGTATGGCTTTAATTCAACACTTAGCATTTCTCCCAAGTCTGCGTTAAAAAGCACCTCAACAATATCTCCTTCTTTTAAGAATTGTGGTGAATTAATTAAATGCTCTTCTACAAATGTTTGTTCAAAGGTATCAGTGTGCATTAAATGGTAAATAGTTCCTTCTTTATATAGAAATTGATACTCTCTATTTTCAATTCTAATGATATCAATCTTCACCCCTGAATTAAAGGTGTTTTCTAAAATCCTTCCGGTTTTTAAATCTTTTAGTTTGGTTCGTACGAATGCAGCACCTTTACCTGGTTTAACATGCTGAAATTCTACGACTTGAACTTGTTTGCCATTAAAATTAATACACAAACCATTTCTAATATCTGCTGTTGTTGCCATTGTTTAGTTTTTATGAATACGAAAGTAGTTATTTATTTGAAATCATGGATATTCAATAAGCCTTGAATAGCTATCAGTTCATCTTGTTTGTTATTCGAACATATAATAATTAATCGGCTATCTTTAAACTCCTCTATTTTTGACTGATACCATTGAATAGTTTCAGCATCTAAGTTTGAGCAAGGCTCATCTAATAAAAGAATTTTTGTGTCAGAATAAAATGCCATTGCCAATTTTAACTTTTGCTTCATCCCTGAAGAAAGGTTCTTGAAGTATTTGTGGACATGTTCATTTAAACCAATTTCTTTTAATATCTCTTTTATAGTGACTGAGTTAACTTGCTTTTTGAATTTAAAATGAAATTCAAAAATTTCTGAAACCGTAAAATCTTGTATTAGTTCCAAGTAAGGCGAAGCAACCGAAATATATTCACTTAAAGAATCTTTTGAAACTTCATTATATAAAACCTCACCTTGATTTTGAAGCCCTAATCCTGAAATGATTTTTAAAAGGGATGATTTACCCGCACCATTTCTTCCTGTAATAGCATATACCCCAGGAAATTTAAATTCAAAATTAACGGATTTAAATATCCATTTACCTTGGTAAGATTTACCTATGTTACTGAGCGATATCAAGTTTTTTATCAGACATTAATGGCCCCCTGATAATTCCTTTGTCGGAGTTTTTTATAAATTGTAAGATGTAGTCTTTTTCTTTTGATGAAGGAGCTTCCTTTTCAATAATTTCTACCGCATTAGATACATTATACCCTTTTAAATAAAGTGTTCTGTATATATCCTCTATTTGTAAAACCAAGTCATGGTCGAAACCTCTTCTTCTAAGGCCAACAGAATTTACGCCCACATAACTAATTGGGTCTCTTGCTGCTTTAACGTAAGGTGGAACATTTTTTCTTACCGGTGTATATCCTGCGACAAAAGCATGAGCACCAATATGAATAAACTGTTGTACGGCAGACAAGCCTTCTAAAATTGCAAAATCGTCAATAGTCACATGACCGGCTATTTGAACACTGTTTGCAAGAATTACATTATCTCCTAAAATGCAATCATGCGCAACATGCACATAAGCCATTAGTAAGCAATTTTTACCAATTACGGTCCTCTTTTTATCTATAGTTCCTTTGTGAATAGTACAAAATTCTCTTATTGAGGTATTATCTCCCACTTCAACAGTTGAGTATTCTCCTTGAAATTTTAAGTCTTGTGGAATTGCAGAAATAACAGCTCCTGGAAAAATCCTACAATTTTTTCCCAATCTTGCACCATCCATTACACAAGCATTTGGACCAATCCATGTTCCTTCTCCAATTTCTACATCTTCTCCTATTGTTGCAAAAGCATCAATAGTTACATTCTCAGCAATTTTTGCCTTAGGATGTATGTTCGACAACTTGTGTTGATTCATTCTTTGGTTGTTTTACGATTTGTGCCATTAATTCTCCCTCAGTAACTACCTTATCTCCAACATAAGCAGTTGCCTTCATGTGACATATACCTCTTCTTATTGGAGTAATTAGTTCCAATTTAAAAACTAAAGTATCACCAGGAACTACTTTTTGTTTGAACTTTACTTTATCTATTTTCATAAAATAAGTCATGTAGTTTTCAGGATCAGGAACTTGGCTTAGCACCAAAATTCCACCGGTTTGAGCCATAGCCTCTACAATTAAAACTCCCGGCATAACCGGCTCTGTAGGAAAATGACCTTGAAAAAACTCTTCATTAAAAGTTACATTTTTAGCTCCTACCACAAAGTTTTCTTGAACATCCAAAACCTTATCAATTAATAAAAATGGATATCTATGTGGCAATAGCTTTTTAATCTCTTCCATTGTATAAAGAGATGGCTTATTGGTATCAAATATTGGTGTTTTTGATTTTTCAGATTTTATTACCTGCTTTATTTTTTTTGCAAATTCTACATTTCCCTTATGTCCGGGTCTGCCTGCCAAAATATGTGCTTTAATGGGTTTTCCAATTAAGGCTAAATCACCTACAATATCTAATAGTTTATGGCGTGCAGGTTCATTTTGAAAACGAAGTTTGGTGTTGTTTAAGGCTCCCATCCCTTCTACTTTGTAATGAGGCTTATCTAACAAATCACATATTTCATTTATTTTTTCCTGACTAATTTCTTGATCAACCAAAACAATAGCATTATCAATGTCTCCTCCTTTTATAAGGTTGTTTTTTGCTAACTCTTCAATTTCTCTTAAAAAAACAAATGTTCTGCAAGAGGCTATTTCATCTTTAAACTCCGCAGGTGAGTACATAGCAGCATGCTGAGTTCCTAATACAGGTGATTCATAATCTACCATTACTGTTAACCTAAAGGTTTCCTGAGGAACAGCCAACATTTCGATTTTTCCTTCTTCACACTCATAGGTTAAATTTTCAGTAAGTTCAAAATAATCTCTGTCTGCCTTTTGCGCTTGCAAGCCCACTCTATCTATTTCCTGAACAAATGGCCAAGCACTACCATCCAAAATAGGAACCTCTTCTCCATCAATTTCTATTAACGCATTGTCAACTTCCATTCCGTACAAAGCCGCTAAAACATGTTCAGTTGTATGAACTCTAACTCCTTTTTCTTCTATAGTTGTACCCCTTCTGGTATCTACTACGTTATCCACATCTGCATGAATAATTGGATGATTTTCTAAATCAATCCTTTTAAATTTATACCCATGGTTTTCAGGTGCAGGTTTAATAGTTACTGAGCATTTTTTCCCGGTATGGAGCCCCACACCTTCTACTCTTATTTCCTGCTTAATGGTTTTCTGTTTCCCCATTGCTTGAAAGTTGTTTTAATAATTGTATTTCTTTTTCTAGCTCATCTATTCTTTCCATCAATTGAGGAAGTTTTCTGAACCCAACGTATGAACGCTTATAGTCTCCTATGCCAAAAGCAGGAGAGCCTTGTACTATTTCATCATCAAGAACGTTTGAACCTACGCCTGATTGTGCCGCTATTTTAACTCTGTCACCTATTTTTAAATGTCCGACTATGCCCACTTGACCTCCAATCATACAGTCTTTTCCAACTTTTGTTGAACCCGCAATCCCGGTTTGAGCTGCAATTACTGTATTTTCCCCAATTTCTACATTATGTGCTATTTGAATTAGATTGTCAAGCTTTACTCCTTTTCTAATTATTGTAGAACCCATCGTTGCTCTATCTACAGAAGTTAAAGCTCCGATTTCTACGTTATCTTCAACAATTACATTTCCAATTTGAGGTACTTTTTGATAGTTATTTTCTGAGTTTGGAGTAAAACCAAAACCATCTGCACCAATCACTGAATTAGCATGAATAATACAATTTTTTCCAATCTTACAATTTCTATAAATTCTAACTCCAGATTGTATAGTAGTATTACTACCTACTTCAACTCCTTCACCAATATAAGCTCCGGAAAATATAGTAACATTCTCACCAATTATTGCAGATTTGTCTATATAAACATGACTTGCAATATAGGCTCCTACACCAATTTTAGCAGACTCATGTATATATGCTAATTTTTCAATTCCCGGTTCTTTCTTAGTCTGATTATCATATGCTTGCAACAACTGAGAAAGTGCCATGTAAGCATTTTCCACTTTAATTAATGTAAGAGAAGGACTAAGTTCTTTTTCAGGGTTAAAATCTTTGTTTACAATAACTACTGAGGCTGATGTGTTGTATAAATATTCTTCATACTTCTGATTAGCCATAAAGGTAATGGCATTAGGTTTGCCTTCTTCTATTTTACATACATCATTTATGATGGCATTAGAATCGCCTACAACTTCACCTTTGACTACATCTGCTATTTGTGCAGCAGTAAATTCCATTCTCCAAAAATAAGAATATTCTTGAGGATAACAGCATGATTGTTATAAGAAATAATAAAAGAAAATAATGAAGCTTATTTTAGAATTGTTACTTTATGAAGTTTTTCGTAATACTCATTATTATATCCTTTTGCCCAAACTTTACAAACATAAACACCGGCTTGGCATTTTTCCCCTTTATAGGTACCATCCCATCCAATACTTATATCCTCCGCCTCAAAAATAAGCTCTCCCCATCTATCAAAAATTGAATAGGTTAGCTCTTTAATACCATAACCTGTTATATAAAACTTATCATTAATTAAATCTCTGCCAGGAGTAAAGGTATTAGGTAAATAAACACCCATTGGGGGCACTATTAATTTTGTAACGCTGTCAACACATCCGTAAGCATTTTCTACTAATAAAGTAACATATTTATCTGAATAATTTATAAACTCAAACTTTGGATCCTTTAATATACTAGTCCCTTCATTATTGAAATTCCAATTCCATTTAACTGCACCACTTTTAGATTCATCATAAAATTGCACTAAAAATCCACCCAAGTATTCAAATGAAAAGTCAGATGTAATAGTTGAGATAGAAACATTAATAGTCTCCGAATTATAAAACCCACACAAATCAGTGACGGTAACCGTATATTTTTCACTCTTTTTAGGATTAACCGTTATAGAGTTAGAGCTTCCACCATTACTCCAACTATAAGTGTAAGGTAAGACACCGCCATTTGCTATAACTGATAATGTAATTGGTTGGTCCAGACATACAGCAGTATCATTGGATGTAATGATATCAATAGGTGTATTAGGGATTACTGTAATTTTAACACTATCGGTTATGGTATTACCACAAAAATCAGTAACTGTAACCGTATAGTTAGTAGTTGCAGCAGGTGATACACTTATGCTTGAACTATTAGAAGCGTTGCTCCACAAATAAGTAAAAGGTGGAGAGGAAGAATTACCAACATCGGCAAAAAGTGTGAAGTTTTCCTGAGGACATACCTTTATGGTATCATTTGGCATATTTAACTCTAAAAGATAATTTGGAATTGTAACTAAAACGGAATCTGTTTTTATATATACACCGCAAGTATCCGTGATAGTAGCTAAATAATATGTTGATGCAAAAGGCTTAACAACTATGGTATCAACGGTCCCCCCCCCCTGTTGCCACTGAATAGTATAAGGTGGTCCGGATATATCAAACCATATTGGCACTGAATCTCCAGGACATAGAATTGTAGTATCATTTGGTATCATAACGAGTGAATCAAAATCGGCTATATAAAATGTTACCATTTGGGTATCCGCCTTTCCACAAATCAATTGAATAAATATGATAGTAACTTTTTCAAGCCCTTCTGCTGTTCCATCAACAAGACCTGAAATAGAAACTACAGCAGTATCCTGTCCCGGTTGAAAAACAATACTATCCGGTACAAAAGGATAATCTACTCCGTTTGTCGCAGTTCCGGATATAGAAAATTTAACTGTTTGTGTACCCAAAGTATCTGATTTTGAAAAAACTAGGTTTGCAACGCCACAGCCCTCATAAAGAACCGAATCTCCGTTTGAAATATCAATATTGGAATTTAGCTTTACCTGATTTGATTTAAAGCTACCGGCTTCAATAAAAACTCCTGAATCATAGGCATCATCAAATGCATCAGCCACAGCAAGCTTAATATGATGGTTTTGACCACACTGTACTGCAGCTTTAGCAGTTAAAACTACTGTAAAACCATCAAATTGGACTGTGTTTCCCGGAGGGTTATCATTATCGACAAAATATATTGAATTTCCTAAGCCTCCGGAAGGACATCCTCCAGGAGTTCCAAATGTTCCGGAAGTACCATTATTAACAGTATTTATTGTCACGTATGTAGTTGTTCCCGGAATTAATGCAATATTTTGTGAGCCACCCGGAAATGCTCCCGGACTTGAAAATGGTCCTGTAATTCCTGGACCACTTAAGAAAAATCCAAAAGCATCATTAAAACTTGAACATACATATTCGTTATATTCTTCTGAAGCAAAAACATATCTAAATTCTATGGAATCTCCAGTAGGAATAAAGTCAAATTCCAAAACGGCTGCATCATGCATAGTTTGCCCTGAAATAGAAGTTAAATCAACATCTCCATTATTATAAACCTCAGAAGAACCTTGTCCAACATTATTGTTTGGTCCCACAGCAAGTGTAACATCACCTGATGCTATAACGATACCGTTTGCCAAACCAATATTTGAAGCTGTTCCGTTAAAAATTCCTATTTGTTTATTTGTTCCAACAAAAGTGATGTTCGTAGCTGTAACTCCGGGTCCCAACAAAACATTCTGCACTGCATTTGTTGCCGTTGTTGGAGTGTTTACAACTAGCTGTGCTTTACCAATAGTTGATAAAAGCAAAACAAAAAGAATAACAAGTAATTTATTCATGAAAGTCAAAGCTAATCAAATATTAAATTTTATTTGGAAAAAAGTAGCTATTTATAGGATTTCTATTGACAAAGACGATTTATTCAATAAAAGGTTGTTTCTAATTTGTAATTCTCAAAACATTTCCGTCAAATGAAGTTGGGTAAGATACTAAAGGATAAACAGCAGGTCCCTCAACTACTGAACCATCACTAATTAAAAATCTTGAACCCGAACAATCATCTATGGCAGTTACATTATTTGCTTCTACGGTAACAATAGCACAAGATTTTTCTGATTCATAAGTTGAATGTCTATCCAATGCAACAAATTCTTCTAAACTTTTTCGATAAACAATTATTCCTCTTGAACCACCGTTCATGTAAATGTAATTTCCTATAGCATTTAAAGGTTGAAAATCAGGGTTAGAAGCATACAGTGTAATATTAACGGGAACGTAGGGAATTGGATTGGGGTTCTGATTGTTCTTTTTACAACCGAAAAATAAAAGGAGAAAAAATATATGCCCTAAAAATAAATTACGCATGATTTTTATTTACACTACAAAAATACTTATAATTGAAACATGAACTTAAAGAAATTATTGTTAGCGGTTTTACCTATTATTCTATTTAGTTTTATGAATCCCACTTTTTCCCAGCAAAATGCTGAAAAAAGGAAAAAGCAACTTGAAAAACAGGAAAAAGCAAAGGAAGAAGCTGCAAAAAAAGGCCATGAAGAAGGAATTCAAAGACATCAAAGAATTCAGGATAAAAAAACTAGGAAACGAATGAAAAAAAACTTAAGAAGGACTAAAAAAATGCATAGAGAGAAAAAAGGCATTTTTAGAAGGAAAAGAAAATAATGAAGCAATACACAGCAATTATAGTTGATGACGAACTACCTGCCAGAGAAAACCTTAAGATTCTTTTATCAGATTATTGCCCAAATATAAACGTTTTAGAAACTGCCGATAATACTAAAAAGGCAAAAGAATTAATATCAACACTACATCCAAACATTGTATTCTTAGATATTAGAATGCCTTCAGGAATTGAAGGTCTTGAATTACTAGAGTCAATAGAAAAAAAAGATTTTTTAGTGGTATTTGTTACCGCTTTTAAAGAATTTGCCATAAGAGCATTTAATGCTTCGGCCATACATTATTTATTAAAACCAGTTGATATTGACGAACTAATTAGCGCTGTAGAAAAGGCAAGTAAAGCCTATGAACAAATTTTTGGTTCTAAAGAAAATCAGAAAGAATACACTAATTCTATTGACTTGTTGCAGAAGCAAATAAACAATAAAAGTAATATTGAAAAAATAGTCATCTCTCATCAAAAGGGAATTAAAGTAGTGGAGTTAGATAAAATACTTTATCTAGAGGCACAAGGAAACTATACCAACATCCATTTTAAAAATAGAGAAAAGTTTTTAGATACAAGAACACTCAAAACTTATGAAGAAATTCTTCCAAAATCCTTTTTTAGAATTCACAAGTCTTATATCGTTAATTTAACCTGCATTAACAGTTATAAAACCTCTGAAAACCCTTCAGTTAGTTTAACTGACGATATTACTCTTCCGGTATCTCACCGAAGAACCAGTGAATTTAGTACAAAAATTAAGGAATTCTTCATCCAAAAAAACGCTTAATCAAAAAAAGAGTACGCTCAATATAAATTTATTGATACCCAAAATAGATTTAGTTAAATTGGTTCAAAATTTACTACTATGAGAGCACTTATTGTTGATGATGAATTTAACTGTCGTGAAAATTTAAAAATGATTTTAGAAGACTATTGCACTGAAATTGATGCTATTGAAACTGCTGAATCAGCGCAAGAAGCTCGACAAAAAGTAATTGATTTTAACCCTGACATTGTATTTTTAGATATAAAAATGCCAAAGGAAGACGGGTTTGCATTTTTAGATAGTATTGAAAACCGAAACTTTTCAGTGGTATTTACCACAGCACATAATGAGTACGCTCTTCAAGCATTTAAGGCAAACGCCTTTAACTATTTAGAGAAACCAATTGATATTGATGCTGTAACAGAGACTATTCAACGTATTGCAAAAAGTAAAGAAAGTAACACTTCAACTCCCTCCGTTAATGAAATTAAAGCATTAATTCATGAAACAGTTTCCGGAAAAAACCAAACCATAGGAATTCCTTCAAGTAGCGGGTACATTATTATAAAACCCGAAGACATTATTCACTTAGAGGCCGATGAAAGTTATACAAAAGTGTACTTAACTAATAACAGAAAGCTGATGAGTAGTAAAAACATAAAATCATTTGAGGAAATTCTTGACCAATCTAAATTTATGCGTGTTCATAAGTCTCATATTATAAATTTTTCATCTCACCTTTCAGAGTTTTCCAGAAACGATGGCAATATTGCCATTATGTCTGATGGGAGTAAAATTCCTGTTTCAAGAAGAAAGCTAAGTGATTTTTTAGAGCATATCAATGTACTTTAAGCTACATTTGCCATAATGAATTGGCTAAAGTATTTGTTTCTATATAGTTTTCTTTTATCTGTCTGTTTCTCCGAAGCACAACAGTATAATTTTATAAATTACAATGTTGAAGACGGACTAGCACAATCTCAGGTAACGGCCATAACTCAAGGAAATTTAGGATATCTATGGATTGGCACAAGAAGTGGGCTCAGTAGATTTGACGGTAAAAGTTTTCAGAATTTTTTTACAGAAAACGGATTGCCCGATAATCAAATAACCTCTCTTTTTAAAGACAAGCAAGGAAACATTTGGATTGGAACGATAGGATACTTAAGTAAATTCAACGGAAAAGGTTTTACCAACTTTCCACTACCTAATCAGCTATCAAACAACTTTATTATTTCCATTGCTGAGCACAATAATTCATTATGGGTAGGCACGGAAGAAGGTGTATGCCAATTTAAAGACAACAGCTTTATATATTACAATCAAAAACATGGAATAACCAATTTACATGTACGAGACATATATAGCTCTAAAAACAATGATTTATATTTCATAACTAAAAACGGAGTATTTAAACTTAAAAGTGATTCCACATTTATACGAGTATTTAACAATCTACCTAATCAAAATTTCTCAAAAATTACTGAACAGAATAATGAGTTTATATTATCAACATTTGGGAATGGCATATACCAAGTAGGTAATGATTTTGTTAAAAATTTATCTACCGAAGATGGATTGTGCAACGAGCAAGTAAGATGGTTAATTTCTGATTCTAAAAACCAAATTTGGGTAGCATCAAAAAGTGGTGTTTCCAAAATATCTAACAACAATATTTCAACATATACCATTAACGATGGAATGGTGAATGATAATGTAAAAGTCATTTTTGAAGATAGAGAGGGAAATATTTGGTTTGGAACTGATGGAAGCGGTATTTTAAAATTTACATCTGATAGAATAACCTATTTTTCTCAGAAAGACCTACTGCCTTCTGACATTGTCATGAGTATCACTCAAGATAATAAAAAAAACTATTGGATAGGAACTTATGGCAACGGAGTAGTTCAAAAAAGTAATGAAAATGAAAGCGTAATAAACTACACTACATCGAACGGACTATCAAACAATACTGTGTGGTATATTTATAATGACTCTAGAAATAGAGTTTGGATTGCAACCTCTGACGGAGTTTCAATATTTCATGAAAATAAAATCAAAACTATTTCAACGGATAAAGGACTACTATCAAAAAAAGTGTGGACAATTAATGAAGACACCAATGGAGATATTTGGTTAGGAACATTAGAGGGAGTATCAATCATAACTGAAAATGACAGCATCATTAACTTTCCTAGCGGAAAAAATTCTATTGGCGAAAGTGTTAGAAGTATCATTAATTATAAAAATACGTTTTGGTTTGCCACCTCAAACGGAGTATATTGTCTAGATAAATCCACCAAAGAATTTATTAAAAAAAATACACCATTCACCAAAGCGTTTTGTATCGAAAAAGACCATAGTAAAAACTTATGGGTTGGAACAGATCAGGGATTGTTTTTATTCAAGGATGATAAGTTTAGTGAAATTAAATTTTCAAATGACCTCAGGTCAAAACAAATTGTGTTTCTAAAATTTGATACGTCTGACAACAGTCTGTGGATTGGAACCAATAATGGTGTTTTCCAACTTAGTTTATCTGAGCTTTATATAAACAACCTTACTGAGGCTATGCATTTCACTAAACAAGATGGACTTCCGAGCTTAGAGTGTAATCAAAATGCCGTATATATAGATGTAGAAAATAATCTCTGGGCCGGAACGAGTAAAGGATTAGTAAAATTTTCAAATACAAAGTTTAAGAGTAATCTATCAGCTCCTATATTATCAATCAGAAATGTGAGGCTTTTTTTAGAAGATAACTCATGGTCAAACTTTCAACAAGATAGCTTGGGATTACCCATGAATTTAAAACTTAACTTCAAGCAAAACTATTTGTCTTTTGATTTTATTGGTATTTATCATTCAGGACCTGATAAGGTTCAGTATAAATTTATGTTAGAGGGACTCGATGAAGGATGGCTTCCCGTTACCGACATAAATACAGCCACCTACTCAAATCTACCTCATGGAAAGTACACTTTTAAAGTTATTTCTTCGGTAAATGATTTTAGAACATTCTCTGAAGCTAAATTTCCTTTCACAATTTTAACACCCTATTATTTAACCTGGTGGTTTATTTCTATTTCTGCAATTTTTTGTCTATCCATTTTATTCAGCATCTATTCATTCAGAAAAAAAGCTCGCAGGCAAAAAGAGCATACCCAGCAACTATATTACAGATCTAAAATGCTTGCTTTAGAACAGCAAACACTCAATTCAAGCATGAATAGACATTTTATTTTTAATTCACTCAACTCTATACAGTATTATATCAATACTCAAGATAGAAAATCTGCCAACTTATATTTATCAAGTTTTGCAAAACTAATTCGTAAAAATCTAGACAGTAGTGAATCAAATACCGTTACTCTTGAAGAAGAAATAGACCGATTATCTTTATATCTCAAATTAGAAAAAATGAGATTTACCGATAAGTTTGATTATACAATAGATATTGACAAGTCTATTGTATCTGAGCAAATAAAAATTCCGGCAATGTTACTTCAACCATTTGTAGAAAATTCAATATGGCATGGAATTTTACCAAAAAATGAAAAAGGAAACATTGCAATCAGAGTTAGTATGATTAATAATGAGCTTATAAAATTTGAAATAATTGATGACGGTATTGGTATTGAAGAAAGCATGAAAAATAAGCAACAAAAAAGTTCAGATCACGTATCAAAAGGCATGAACATTACAAAAAATAGGCTAAAATTAATTGCTGAAATGACCAACAAACCTTTAGAAATAATTGGTCCTCAAGAAATTAAAGAGGGTGATAAAGTTTTAGGGACTAAAGTGGAAATTATTGTTGCTTATAAACAATTCTAACAAAAAAGTTTGTAATTTCATAAAAAACAAGTACATTTGTTAACTAAACTATGAAGTTTATAACATACATATCAGCGTTTTTAATCATCTTAATAAGCTCTTGTACCAAACAAGAACTTATAGCTCCTAAATGTGATAAGGGTAGTTCATCTACCTCTGAGGCTGAATATAATAGGACATCAAACATTCTTAATGAAGGTGATAACGGTCCGGGTTCAGTAATTGGTGGTGATGAAAAAGAAGAGGACGATGATAATGACTCATCGGGAGATAACAACGGAAAAAAAATCATTAAAGGTGAAGATAATGGTCCAGGGTCTGTGATTGGTGGTGATGAAAAAGAAGACGATGATGATAATGACTCTAGAAATAAATAATTTTGTATAATATATTTAAAAAAGGTGCTAAAATTTAGCACCTTTTTTTATTTCTTATAATTTGTCTCAAAAACCGTTAGTTAACAAAAACCGACCGTTAATTAGATTTCACTTTTTTTAACATTTCTTTCCCTGTAATTTTAGGGTAGTTAAAGTGGCAAGAATAAGCCAAAATAAATTTTGCAAATAAGAACTATAATTTTATACCTTTATGCCCTTGCTAAAAATCGCACATACTAACAAATCTTTCGGTATTATGATAAAACGAATTATTACATCATTTATTGTAGGAGCTATTGCTTTTTCTGCATCAGCTCAAGTAGGACAAGGAGAATTAAGAGGGAAGGTAAAAGACGCTAAAAGCGGAGAAGCCTTACCCTTTGCCAACGTAGTAGTATTGTTGAATGGTAATCAGGTAGCTTTTGCAACAACTGATTTTGACGGAAAGTATTCTATTAAACCCATTACTCCAGGAACTTATGTTGTTCAAGCTTCCTATATAGGTTATGATAACAAACAATATAATGGTGTCATTATCAATGCTGATAAAGCTACTTTCCTAGACGTAAATCTTAGTGAAGGTGGAGTTGACTTAGAGGCATTTGAAGTAGTAGAATATGAAGTTCCTTTAATTAGTAAAGATCAAACATCTTCTGGTGGAACATTAACGAGAGATGAAATTGCAAAAATGCCGGGGAGGTCTGCTGCTTCAGTTGCAGCAACCGTTGGTGGAGTATTTACTCAGGATGATGGTAGCGGTAGTTTAAATATTAGAGGATCAAGAGGAGATGCTTCTAATACATTTATTGATGGAGTTAAGGTTAGAGGTAGTTCAAGGTTACCACAATCAGCTATATCGGAAGTTAAAGTTGTTACTGGTGGTGTTCCTGCCAACTATGGTGATGCAACGGGTGGTGTTGTAAGTATTACTACAAGAGGACCTTCTAGAGAATATTTTGGAGGTATTGAGTTATTATCCTCAGGAGTTCCTATTAAAGGTAAATCTTATGGTCTTGATGCTTATGGATATAATTTATTAGGATTTAATGTTGCAGGGCCCCTCTTAATGAAAAAAGATACAGCAGGTAAAAAAACTGACCCATTATTAGGTTTCTTTCTATCAGGTGAATTATTTTATCAACTTGACCCTAGACCTTCAGCTATAGGGGACTGGAAAATCAGAGATAGTGTTTTAGCAGATATCACCGAAACACCTCTAAGACCATCTGGTTTAGGTTCAGGTACATTTAGAAACGCAGAATTCCTACACACAGATGATTTTGAAAAGGTAAAAGCACGACAAAATGTTCAAAGTAAAGGTATTAACTTACAAGCAAAAATTGATGTTAAAACAACTGAGAACATTAATTTAACATTTGGAGGGACTTACCTATATAACAATGGTAACCAATATGTAAGAACTACTTCTTCCAATACTGGCTCTGGAGGTGCTTTCTCATTAATGAATTATGAGAACAATCCCCAACAGATTGACCAAGATTGGCGAGTTTATGGTAGGTTTACTCAAAGGTTTGCTAATTCAACTGGTGGTGAAGAAGATGCTTCTACGATTAAAAATGCATATGTGTCATTTCAAGTAGATTATACAAACAGTAAAACTACTGTCCAAAGCTCAAGGTTTAAAGATGATTATGCTGCTTATGGGTATGTGGGAAAGTTTTACTCAGACTTTGAAAATTCTTATGAATACAGAAGTAATTATCAATTACCTGATGGTTCAATTAGAAGTGGGTGGTTTCATAATGGATTTAATCAATTAAGTTATATGTATGAATATGATAGCATAAATAATCCATATTTATCTAATTATAATAAGGTATATTACGACCTATATAAAGATGAAAACGGAAATTTAATTATACCGGGTAATTATGAAACTGCTATAGATGTTCAACAAGGTGGCGGTATATTAAATGGTGGATTCCCTTTTAATATATATGATATGTGGTCTCCTGCAGGATATATTAGAAACAACTACTATAAAGACAATAACTCTCAATTTAGAGTAACTGCTTCTGGTTCTGCAGATATAAAAAACCATGCTGTTCAAATTGGTTTTGAGTATGAACAACGAAATGATAAATTTTATAGCTTAGCGCCAGTAGGGCTTTGGACTGTTGGAAGAAATATTGTAAATAGTCATATTGAACAATTAGATGAAAGTCAATACACCATTATATATGCAAATGGCAATAATTTCTATTATGATTTTGAAAGGCTATATGATGAATCATCTCAATCTGAGTTTTCAAAGAATATCAGGGAAAAGTTAGGGCTTGCTGTTGATGGTACCGATTGGATTGATTTTGACTCTTATGGGAAAGATTTATGGGAAGTTGCTGATTTTAGTGCAGATGAGTTGCTGAATAATGGCGCAGTAGATTATGCTGGGTTTGACTATGCCGGAAATAAGATTAAAGGGAATCCAACTATAGATGATTATTTTAATAAAACAGATGAAAATGGGGTTTTCTCTAGAAATGTTCCGGCATTTCAACCAATATACACTGCTGCTTATATTCAGGATAAATTCTCATTCGATGATTTAATTTTTAACGTAGGTTTAAGGGTAGATAGATATGATGCTAATCAGCCGGTATTAAAAGACCGTTATTCACTATTTCCTACAAAAACTGCCGGAGAGGTTGATTTCGAACACCCTTCAAACATTGGAGGTGATTATGTTGTTTATGTTGGTGATGTGGATAACCCTGGTACAGACAATATTGTTGGCTATAGAAATGGCGATACTTGGTATAATGCTCAAGGGCAAGAATTAACTGGACCTAGCACTTTAGAAACTGCTAAGGGTATTACTCCATGGTTGTTAGACCCAACTAAAAAAAGCACTCAAACAGACTTGTCTTCTGAGGCTTTCGAAGATTATAAACCACAAATTAATGTAATGCCTAGAATTGCTTTCTCGTTCCCTATTTCAGATGAAGCCCTTTTCTTTGCACACTATGACATTTTAACTCAAAGACCACCATCAAGAAATAGATTAAATGTAATTGATTATCAATATATTACAAGTAGAAATGTAGTTCACAATAACCCGAACCTTAAGCCACAAACTACCATTGACTATGAGTTAGGTTTTCAACAAAAGTTAAATAGTAACTCATCATTAAAAATTGCCGCATTCTATAGAGAGATGAGAAATCAGGTTCAGGTAACCCAAATAGTTGGTGCTTATCCGGTAACTTATAGAACTTTTGGAAATAAAGACTTTGGTACTATTAAAGGAACTACGGTAGCTTATGATTTAAGAAGAATTAAAAACATATGGTTAAAGGCTAGTTATACCTTGCAATTTGCTAGCGGAACCGGTTCAGGGGACTTATCGGCTCTTAATTTAATTAACTCAGGAGATCCTAATTTAAGAGCAATCTTTCCACTTGATATTGACCAGAGACATGCTATACAAGTGGTGGGTGATTATAGATATGCATCTGGAAAAAATTACAATGGACCAAAATTATTTGGAAAAGATATTCTTGAAAATACAGGCTTAAATATTACTTCAAGAGCAGGTTCCGGAACACCATATACCAAAAAAGATAGGGTTATTGGTACAAGATTATTTTCTCGTACTTCTAATTCAGTAGAAGGAAGTGTAAATGGTTCTAATTTACCATGGACATTTACTATGGATGCTCGTTTAGATAGAGATTTTGAAGTTTATTTTGGTAAAGAAAAAGAAGGTGAAGAAAGAAAATCAGCTGCTCTTAATGTCTATTTACAAGTATTAAATGTATTAAATAGTCAAAATATTATTAATGTCTACTCAGCAACTGGGGATCCGGATGATGACGGTTTCTTGCAAGAAGCTACTTATCAATCTCAGATAAACTCACAGCTTGATATCCAGTCTTATAAAGACTATTATACAATTAAAATGGCTGAACCAACAATGTATGCTCTTCCAAGAAGAATTAGACTTGGAGTAATGTTAAATTTTTAATGTTTAATTCATTAAAGGAGATTAGTTATGAAAGCAATTAAAAATATTCAAAATATGAGAAGAACTAAGTTAATAATGGCTTCTGTTCTAGCTTTTTCAACCATTAATTCATTTGGTTGGTATAATAAAAATGCTAACAGTGAAGCTCCGGGAGGAAATAGTGGAGGTCCTGTTATTGCTGCCGGATGTAGTCCTGCTACGGCAATTATTAGGTTAAATTTTAATAATGTTGATGCCAGAGTTGAAAACGGTGGAACTATGTTTCAAGATAGAGCAACCGGAACTGCAGATTATGTTGTTCCTAAAGCATCTGGGTCAACAGCTATTTACTCATCGGGTTTATGGCTCGGAGGACAAGATGTTAATGGCCAGTTAAAATTAGCCGCATCAACATTTAGAGCTAATGGTGACAACTATTGGCCTGGACCATTAAATACATCAACTGCAGAAATTGATGCTGCTACTTGTACTCAATGGGATAAATTCTTTCCAATGGGAGTTAATATGGTAAAGAAGTTTGTGGCTTGGTACGATTGCAAAAATAC
>JAUHYR010000117.1 GCA_030426475.1 Bacteroidia bacterium | reverse complement strand
GGCGAATAAAGCTCCAGTGTCCGGCTATAAATCGGGTGTTTTAAAATTCACCAAAACTTTTGGCTCTGAAAGCACTTATGATGATAAATGGTACACATTTGGTCCTTTAAATCCAATTGAAGGTGATTACCATGAAGAATACGGTGGCTACATTTTTAAAGTAATATGCGAAGGCGTTTCAGGAGATGATGGCAATTTATATAAATATTATCTATCAAGTAAGCCTGATGAAAACTCTCCAATAGAAGGAGGAAATGCATTTACGTATGAATATACGTTCCGCTTACACGATAAATCTCCTTCTATTTCCCATATTTATCCATTTATAGACAAACAAACGGTTTCTATTAAGCAGAGTAACTTTGATTTTGACGGAGATGCTTATATAAGAATTGTTTCAGCTTCTAAAAAGGGAGTGAAGGTTACCACTAGTGCTGAAGGTAAATGGGCATCTAGCCAGCATGATATAACTGATGCTGAAAAAGGAAATTCACTGGATTTACAGATAATTAAGAACGGTACTAAAGGCAATAATAACGTAGCCTTTTATATTACCAATCAATATGGTAAATACCTGCCTTTTTATACTGTTCCAATAGGGGGAGTGCCTAAGTATAATTATTCAATTGGTGTTAGGAAAAAGCAATAGACTTTAAGATAAACCGATTACTTTTCCATCATCTGTAATGTCCATTCCTTCAGATGCGGGAATACTTGGTAGTCCAGGCATTCGCATCATTGCTCCGGTAATCGGCACTAAAAATCCTGCTCCCGCAGATATTTCAATCTCTCTTACATTTAGAGTAAAACCTGACGGACGACCTACCAATGCTTCATTATCAGAAAATGATTTTTGAGTTTTAGCAATACAAACCGGTAAATTTTGTAAACCAAGTTTTTCAATTCGTTTTAAATCAGTTCTGGCTTGTTTGCTGTACTCTACATCTTTTGCTCCGTATATTTTTTGAGCAATGGCTAATATTTTGTTTTCAACGCTATCTTCCCATTTATATGTGGGTTGTAGTTTGTTAGAATGACTATCGGCAACTTTAGCAACTGCAGAGGCTATTTCTTTTGTTCCTTCTCCGCCTTCTGCCCAGCCTTTTGAAACTACTGCCTGAACATGTTTTGCTTTACATTTATCAATAATTATTTGTATTTCTTCCTCTGTGTCACCTGTTCTGTGGTTAATTGCAACTACCGGAGTTACGTTAAAAGAAAGCATGTTTTCAATATGTTTTTCCAGGTTACATAAACCTTTTTCTACTGCCATTGCATTAGGTTCTCCAATTTTATCTAATCCTACACCGCCATGGTATCTTAATGCTCTTATAGTAGCAACGATAACAACTGCACTTGGTGTAAGTCCTGCATATCCACATTTAATGTTTAAGAATTTCTCAGCACCTAAATCTGAACCAAAACCTGCTTCTGTTACTACATAATCTGCGAGAGATAAGCCCATTTTTGTTGCAATAATTGAATTGGTTCCTTGTGCAATATTTGCAAAAGGACCTCCATGAATAATAGCCGGGTTTCCTTCTAACGTTTGAACTAAATTAGGCTTGATAGCATCTTTTAGTAGTAATGCCATTGGTCCGTTTGCTTTTAGGTTACTGGCATAAATCGGTTTTTTATCGAATGTAAATCCAACAAAAATGTTTCCTAACTTCTCTTTTAAATCGGATAAGTTTTTTGATAAACAAAGGATTGCCATGATTTCGGATGCGGCAGTAATGTTAAAACCATCTTGTCTTGGAATTCCGTTTCCGGTTCCTCCTAAGCCGATTACAATGTCCCTTAAGGAACGGTCGTTCATGTCCATCACTCTTTTCCAGACTACTGTTCTTGGGTCAATTCCTAAATTGTTGTTTTTGTTTTGAATGTTATTGTCTATTAGGGCTGACAATAAATTGTTGGCTTTTTCAATAGCTGCAAAATCTCCTGTAAAATGAAGATTGATATCTTCCATCGGAACTACTTGTGAATATCCGCCTCCGGCTGCTCCACCTTTTATTCCAAAGACAGGTCCAAGCGATGGTTCTCTTAAAACAACTACTGCTTTTTTACCTATTTTGTTTAGTCCTTCATTTAATCCTATTGATACGGTTGTTTTACCTTCTCCGGCAGGAGTAGGGGTTAAAGCCGTAACTAAAATGAGTTTACTCTTTTTTATATTATCCTCATTTAAGAGGCTTAACGGAAGCTTTGCTTTATATTTCCCGTATAACTCTAAATCGTCATCACTAATACCTAATTTTTGAGAAATTTCAGTAATATGTTTCATCTGAGCTTTCTGCGCAATTTCTAAATCTATATTTACTGCCATAGTTTTAAAGTTTCCGTAAATTTAAAAAAAGATTTGACTAGCTAAAAGGTACTCTGTTTGAATGCTTATTAAATTCAAAGTTTCTGCTGCTTTAAATAAACAGTTATTGAAGGATACTCTATTCTGCCTTTTTATAGGAGTAGTTGGGATTAAATAGAAAATCTTTGTCGGTAAGAGTTAAGAGAAAAGCAATGATGTCTATTCTTTCTTCTGATGTTAATGGAATTCCATTTTTTAACTCAGGTGCAAGCGTAGGGCTAGTTTGAATTCCATGTGAATAGTGTTTTAATACTTCTGATAATTTTTGAAACCTGCCATCGTGCATGTATGGATATGAGAATTCTATGTTTCTTAACGTTGGAATTTTGAATTTTAATGAGTCTTCAGGATTTTGTGTTACTTTCATTCTGCCAAAATCATTTAAAGTGGTGTCAACCGATAAACCATTGTTTGCAAACTCGTGAGTAGTGAATAAAGGTTCTCTATGACATGATTCACACTTTTTTCGAAAGAGAACCAAGCCTCTTTGTTCTTGTTCGGTAAATTCAAAGCCCTCTTCATTCCTCATTACTTTGTCATATTTTGAATTTGAACTTACGATGGTCATCATGAATTGTGAAAGTGCTTTTAAGACTCTTTCACCGGTAACCTTGCTATCACCAAATGCACTTGAAAATTTATTTGAATAAATACCGGTTCTTTGAATTTTTTCAATTACATGTTGAATGGTTTCATCCATTTCGTCAGGATTGCTTATAGGCGCTAATGCTTGAACGTCAGCATGATTGACTGCTCCATCCCACATCAATAGTTTTGACCAGGCTAAATTGGCTATTACAGGTGAATTTCTTGTGCCGATTTTTCCGTCAATTCCATGGCTTAAATCATGATCAACATGTGTGAAGGCTGTATATTGTGAATGACAACTGCTACAAGATATTGTGCTGTCTCTTGATAAAATCGGGTCGTAAAATAGCAATCTTCCCAACTCTATTTTTTCGGCACTTAGTTTATTTTTTGAAAAATCATAAGCTGGTTCAGGCCAGTTTTTTGGAACATAGAAAAGACTTGATTCAGTTAATTTAAACGCTGAAATAATAAGTAAAAGAGCTACCGGAATTAATATCTTTAAATTTATCTTATTCATTTATAGAGAATAGTGTAGAAACAATTTTTGACATTTTAACGGCTTCTTTTCCGGGAATCATTATGCTGTTAATTTGTTTTAAATCAATGGTGTTGAAAAACTCATCTAAATTGATTTTGATTTTAATTTCGTTTGTGTTTGGGGTTTTTAGCCATATTTTTTGAAGTGAATTATCTGTTGAACTATATCCGCCTAAATGAAATGTAAATTTATTTTTTCTGGTGGGACAAGCTGTATTTGTTCCTTCCAATTTAAAATTGATATACCCGCTTTGCCATGTCCAATACATGCCATTTGTAGGGTCTAAATCTCCACCCATAGCACCTGAAACATTGGTAATGCTATCAATACCTAAGTTAAAACGGATAATGTTAAACTTTATGTTTTTTGAATCGTTTAGAATTATATTCAGTGAACTAGGTGAGTTTATGTCTACTAAATGATAGCTGTTTGATTCTTGGTACTGAAGTTTTTCATCCCAATACAATTCAATATTTGATACATAAAACTTAAAGTTAGTTATAGTAGTTAAATTTTCGTCAATAGAATAAATAGCGGTATCTAAAACAAGCTGTTTATTATTAAGTGTAGGATTAAATGTAATGGTAATGTTGTCAGTTTGGCTGAAACACTGTGTGATGGAGAATAATAGTATAATTACTAAAAAGCTTTTTTTCATGGTCTTGGTGGAGGCATTTTAGGAGCGAATAATTGCCCTAACTCTTTTAAAAGCTCATCAAATTTTTCTTGTTGTTCTTCATTACAAAGCTTCTGAATATCTTTAAAATGAGAGAGATGGATATTTTCAATTTCTTTTTGAATAACTGTAATTTCATTGATGAGTCAGTATTTTGGTTTTGAGTTTTTAATCCGAGATATAATTCACTTTTTAGAGAAGATATTCTTTCATCTGCAGCTCTTATTTGCTTTCTATGTTCGTCAATTAAGCTCTCATATTCTTTTATCTGATTTTCATTAAAGCCTAGCCTTTCTATGATAATATATTTAGGACCTTCAGGATGGTGTTTTGGAGGTTTTCTTAGAAAAATAAAGGTTACCAATAATAGGTTTACTATTAATAAAACAACCGTTGTTCCGATGAAAAATTTAGTCTTATTCATGGTATAATGTGTTGTTTGGTAAGATATTTAATTCAGTAGCTAAATTTTCTTTTTGAGATTGGTCAGCAGTGTAATTTTTTATAAGAGATAGATTTATCATAATCAAAACAATAAGACCTAAGGAAGAGGCCCAAAGCCACTTTGGAGTTATTTTGTTAGCATACTCATTCTCTATTTTTGCTTTTATTCTTGTAAACAAAAATGGAGGAACTTCTACTTTTGAAACTTTACCTAATAGCTGTTCTATTTTATCTTTTTGTACTGACATACTACTTATTTGACGATTTTATTTTTATTTTCCTTCGTTTTCTGACTCTATTTTTTTTAATAGATTAGTTTTTGCTCTTTGAATCAAAGACTCCACAGCTTTTTCTGATAAGTTCATTATTTGGGTTACTTCTTTTTGTGACATTTGTTCCAATTTACTTAATATAAGTGCCGTTTTCTGATTTTCAGCCAATTCATTAATTAGCTTAAAAAGCTTTTCCAGTCTCTCTTTTTGTTCTAATTCTATTCCGGGATGACTGAACGAATGAATTTTGTATTCGTTTTCTGAGCTAAATAAACCTCTTATGTAATTGGAAAAGCGCTGTCTCTTTTTTGATTTAATAACATCCAAACATTGATTAATGGTAATTCTGTAAATCCATGTTTTTAAGCTTGAATCAGCTTTAAAAGTGTCAATTTTGTGATGTATTTTTAAGAAAACATCTTGAGTGGTTTCTTCTGCATCTTCAGTGTTTTGAAGATAATTTAAACATAGGTTATACACCATGTTTTTATATTCTTCATATATCTCTTCAAAACTCAAATCATTACAAACTAAAGCTTATTTTTTTTAAAACTGAAAATAAATAAACGGTACATGGTCAGCGCTAATGGATTGGTATAAGCCAAAAACTGTAACTATTACCACTAATACTTTAACATAAACCGGACTTTTAATAAACAAATGTCTGTACCAAACCTTTGTATTTTCGGGTAGCCAGTGAATGATATAACCAATTAACATAGTGATGAACACCCATTTGAATGAAACGATGACTTCCCAAATGATACTAAAATCAAAACTATTGGCTATTTGGTAGAGAATTTGTCCAGTAATTTCCATGCTTTCTCCTCTAAACCAAATTCTGGTGAACGTGATAAATGTGAAGGTGATAAATATTCTCCATGTGTTGATATACCATTTTCTGTTTCCATCATACGGACTAATCTTTTTCCAAAGTTTATAAATAATTAATCCTAATCCGTTTAGTCCACCCCATATAACAAACTGCCAGCTTGCTCCATGCCACAATCCACCTAGCAACATGGTTACCGCTAAATTAATATTATGGCTAATTGCTTTTCTAAAGCTTGGAATGATTATGGAAATAGTGGTAAGGACGATAGCGATTCCCAAGAAAACATAGGTTAACCATAACCATCCTGAAATAAAAATGACGAATATGGCAATACCCGTAATGCTTAAATATGTGGCAATTGTTCCCGTTCTGTTTCCTCCAAGCGGAATGTATAAATAGTCTTTTAGCCAGGTGGAAAGTGAGATGTGCCAACGTTTCCAGAATTCTGCCGTACTTTTTGCTTTATATGGTGAATTGAAGTTTTTAGGAAGGCGAAAGCCCATTAACATGGCTACGCCAATTGCAACATCTGTATAGCCTGAAAAATCAGCATAAACTTGTAAGGAATAACCATAAAGTGCCATTACATTTTCAAATCCTCCATACAACATTGGATTGGAAAATACTCTGTCAATAAAGTTCACGGCAATATAATCGCCAATTACCATTTTCTTAATCAGTCCATTCAAAATCCAGAATACAGCTAACCCAAATTGATATTTTGTAAGCTTATATGGTTTGTAAATTTGAGGAATAAACTCATTTGCTCTTACTATTGGTCCTGCTACTAGCTGCGGAAAGAAAGAAACGAAAAAGCCAAAGTCAAGTATACTTTTAACGGGTTCTATTCTTCTTTTGTAAACATCTACTGCATAACTGATAGTCTGGAAAGTATAGAATGAAATTCCTACCGGAAGAATAATTTTATCCACATCAAATGTGGTTCCCGTAAAACTGTTGCTCCACAATGCCATATAATTGATTACTTCATATTTAGTATGAAACATTTCATTAAACGACTCTGTAAAGAAGTAAGCGTATTTAAAATAACACAATACAAAAAGGTTAATCACCACACTGACTGTTACCCAAAGTTTTTGTGTGACTACTTTTTTTCTGGAGTGTATCATTTTTCCGATGTAGAAATCGGAAACTGTGGAGAATAGAAGTATAAAGAAAAAGAAGCCACTTGTTTTATAGTAGAAGAATATACTTACAACAAATAGAAATGCATTTCTTAATGCTCTTTCCTTATAAATAATAGAGTAAACTGCCATGACAATGGCAAA
>JAUHYR010000116.1 GCA_030426475.1 Bacteroidia bacterium | reverse complement strand
CAAGAGATATTGTTAGTGGAGATTTTTATTGGTTCACAAAAACCAAAACACACATTATAATTGCTCTTGCAGATTGTACCGGGCATGGAGTACCGGGAGCATTAATGAGTATGATTGGGTTAAACCTACTGAACCAAATTGTTAACGACCAAAAAGTTGATACTCCTGCTAAAGTATTGGCTCTATTAGACGAAAAAATATATTCTTCCTTAAACAAAAACTCTCAAACCCAGCACTCATCAGACGGAATGGATATTTCGCTTTGTGCTATAAACCTTAGTGATAATAAAATGCAGTTTTCCGGAGCTAACCGACCAATATTAATCCACAGAGATGGAGAACTAATTGAACACAAACCAAATAAATTTCCAATTGGTGGATTATATACTAATGACAAACAATTTACAGACACAGATATTCAGCTACAAGAAAATGATATTATTTATTTTTTTACAGACGGGTTTGTAGATCAATTTGGCGGAAAGAAAGGGAAAAAATTAAAGTATTCCTCATTTAAAGAAATACTAAAAGAAGTTGCTAACTTTAGATTAGAAAAACAGCATCAGTTAATAAATGACAAATTCGAATTCTGGAAAGGAGAACTTGAACAATTAGATGATGTTTGTGTTATGGGAATTAAAATATAAATGATGAAAAAATTAATCCTTTTAATATTTATAATTTCTTCCAGCTTAATCTTTAGTCAAAAAAACGATACTGCTACCGTTTATAATATACTCGAACAATCTAAAGAATTATCTAAAACTAACAAAGACTCTGCACTTGTAGTCTACGAGCAAACTTTAGCCCTTTCAAAAAAAACAAACTATACCAGAGGATATTTTAGAAGCTTAAATGGCATTAAATTATGTAGCAGAAATTTCTCTACAAAAGACTCCATTGCTAAAATTATTTTAAATGACAAGCGAATTAATCAATTTCCGGCATTAAAATTTAATGTAATACTAACCACAGGCTACGATTTATTTAACTCTCAACAATTTGACTCCGCAATTGTCTATCTTGATAAGGCCTTAGCTAAAAAATCAGTTCTAGCAGATTCTTGCGATGAACTTAAACGAATATTTTATGCCATGGGATACTCCCACTTTTCAACTGGAAAATATAAACAGGCAGTAAAACTACATCAACAAGCTATCAACTATGCGGAATGTGATAATGACAGTAATTCCATGGCAGATAATTATATGGGATTAACCAATGTTTTTTACTATTTAAAAAACTATTCTACCGCCCTTGAAAACTGTCGAAAAGCCTTTGAAATATATAATAAAACAAAAAATTTGTACGGAAAGGCTAACTCCTTCAACCTAATAGGAAATATTTACCATAAAGAGAAAAAATACGATGAGGCTCTAAGAAACTATAACCTTTCACTAAAAATATGTGAAGAACTTAACATTAGTAGAATGACACCTCTACTCTATTGTAATATTGGTAATATTTACTTTGAAAGAAAAAATTACACCGAAGCAAAACAATTCTACGAAAAAAGTCTGCAGATGCTTATAGAAAACAATAATACAAACTCTATTGTAGCCATTTATCCAAACCTTAGTCAAATCTATTTAGAGTCTAACGATTACAAAAAGGCAATTGAGTATGCAAAAAAAGGATTAGAAGGGTCTATAAAAACCAATCAACCATATAGAAGAATGGAAAGCCTGAACGTACTTGCAGGCGCATATGAAAAAAGTGGTAATCACAAACTAGCATACCAATACCTTCTAAAAGCCAAACTGTTAAACGATTCTTTGATAACCGAGCAAAATAATTCAGAGATATCCCAGCTAAATAAAAAATTTGAAACCGAAAAAAAAGAGCTGCAAATTCAACAATTACAGAACCAAGAAAAACTTAAAGAAGCTCAACTTGCCGCTAAAGAACTAGAAAACAAAAAACAAAGCCAACAAAAATGGTTTGCAATATTTGGATTTATAATAGTTTTAATAGTAGCAATAATTAGCTACAAAAGCTACACCAATAAGAAAAAAGACCATGAATTGATTATTGAACAAAAACAAATCGTAGAAAACCAAAAGCTTATTGTTGAGCAAAAAAATAAAGAAGTAATAGATAGCATTAGCTATGCCAAAAGGCTGCAAGAAGCCATACTCATCCCAACAACAGAATTAGAAAAAGCTTTACCAAATAGTTTTCTAGTATTTAAACCTAAAGATATTGTTAGCGGTGATTTTTATTGGGTAGAACATATTGATTCAAATACTATATTGTTTGCCGTAGCAGATTGCACCGGACACGGAGTACCCGGAGCACTTGTTTCAGTAGTAGGACACAATGCTTTAACAAGGTGCGTAAAAGAATTCAAATTAAAGGAGCCTGCAAAAATATTAGACAAACTAAATGAACTGGTAAAAGAATCCTTCTCAAAAAGTAAAAATGAAGTAAGAGACGGCATGGATATAGCACTTTGTAAGTTAAACTTAACAAACAATATCCTTGAATATGCCGGTGCAAATAATCCATTAATTATTATCAGAAACCAAGAACTCATTGAAACAAAACCAACCAAACAACCCATAGGATTTAGTGAAAACCCTGTTCCATTTGAAAATAACACCCTTAGCTTACAAAAAGATGATTCTATTTACATTTTTAGTGATGGTTATGCCGACCAATTTGGCGGAGAAAAAGGCAAAAAGTTTAAACTAACCAATCTAAAAAAATTACTCTTTAATATTCAAAACAAAGACATATTTCAGCAAAAAGAAGAAATAGAAAAAACATTCACCTCCTGGAAAGGAGATTTAGAACAGTTAGATGATGTTTGTATAATGGGTATAAAAATATAAAAGCCCCAGTTTGGGGCTTTTAAAAATTTTTAGCGGAGAAAGAGGGATTCGAACCCCCGGACCTGTTACAGTCAACAGTTTTCAAGACTGCCGCAATCGACCACTCTGCCATTTCTCCGCTGCAAAAGTAAAAATTGATTTTAAT
Source organism: Bacteroidia bacterium (assembly GCA_030426475.1). Taxonomy (GTDB): domain Bacteria; phylum Bacteroidota; class Bacteroidia; order Flavobacteriales_E; family Vicingaceae; genus CALALS01. The sequence goes on along the minus strand of JAUHYR010000116.1, from coordinate 4,234 downwards.
ATCTGCCAAATAATAGAATTATTTTTAGCACACCCCTTGTAACCGATTAATTTTCAAATTACTCCGTTCGTTAAAAATATTTACACAAATCCCTATTCTAGTATAAAAATCGTAACTTTGCAATAATGAAAAGAATCCAAAAAATAACAACTCTTTTTCTTATTTTAATCAGCATCAATGGTTTTGGACAAAAACTAAAAGCCTATTTTGATTATTGTGTTTTCAACCATCCGGCAGAAGGTCCATATATAGAAACATATTTATCCATACCAAGTTATTCACTTGAATTTAAAACCACAGAAGATAATAAGCTTTCAAGTGAAATTGAAATAACTATTTTATTTAAAAATGAAGGAGATGAAAAAGTTAAGACCTTTAAGAAATTTATTTTAAAAAGTCCTGTCTTTGAAGATTCTTCTCAAGTTTCACCAAAATTACTAGATGTCCAAAGCTTTTTATTGGCAAACGGGAAATATGATATGGAAGTAATTCTAAAAGACTTAAATAGTACTGATAACGAAATATCTTTTAATCAATTAATCGAAATAAATAATCCTGAACAACTCCTTTCTATTTCGGATATTCTGTTGGTTGAAGCCGCTTCAAAATCCGACAACGCAGACAAATATACCCATAGTGGATATAAGCTAACTCCTTACGTTTCTAATTTTTATGCCGAAGAAACTGATAAAATAGGTTTCTATACAGAAGTTTACAACTCAGATAAAATTATAGGAGAAAACAATCAATACCTAATCAATTACTTTATTGAGAACTACGAAAATCAACAAATTGTAGGAAAATATAGAGGATTTTCGCGCCAAACTTCTGCCGCAGTTAATGCTTCTTTAAACTTCTTTAATATTGAGTCATTACCAAGTGGCAATTACAATTTAGTAATAGAAGCTCGAAACAAAAACAACGAGCTACTCGCTATTAAAAAATCATTTTTTCAGAGAAGTAATCCGGGTTATTACTCATCATTTAATGAAACAGCTTACCAAAATACATTTGTAGATAAAATTAATACCATTGACTCATTAAAAGAATGTATTAAATCGCTAAAACCAATTTCATCAGAGCTAGAAATTTCCTTTGCACAAAACCAATTAAAAGGAAATGACACCACCTTGCTAAAGCAATACTTACTTAACTTTTGGGTAACAAGAGATCCTGATTACCCTGAACAAGCTTGGAATGAATACCATAAGAAAGTAGTTGAAGTAAATAAATATTTCAGTACAAGTATTAAAAAAGGATATGAAACCGATAGAGGTAGAATTTATCTAAAATACGACCCACCAAATTCAATCAACCGAAGAGATAACGAACCAAGCGCATACCCTTATGAAATATGGCATTATTACACTATTGGTGAATACACCAATAGAAAATTTGTCTTTTATAGTCGTGATATGATTACCAATGATTATGAATTGCTACATTCAGATATGTTTGGAGAGGTAAATAATCCAAACTGGAAAAAGCAACTTCATGGAAGATCTACTTTTGTTAATGATCCAGATTTTAATGATTTTGAAAAACATCACGGCAGCCAGCTAGAAGAACTCTATACATTGCCCAGATAATCTTTTTGTTTTTTCTATTACATTTATGCCTTAATGAAGGAAACAGCTGTAGTTATACTTAATTGGAATGGCATAAATTGGCTCAAGCAATTTTTACCAACAGTAGTAAAATATAACAGTTTTGATGCTGATGTTATTGTTGCCGATAATAACTCAACAGATAGTTCAGTCAGTTGGATAAAAGAAAATTTTCCGGGAGTAATTATAGTCAAAAATGAAAAGAATTACGGCTTTGCAAAAGGCTACAATGAGTCATTGAAAAGTTTGAATTATAAATACTTCATTTTGTTAAACTCAGATGTAGAAGTTACTGAAAACTGGATTCCACCATTAATAAAACTTCTAAAAGAAGAAAAAACGGCAGCCTGCCAACCCAAACTATTAGATTATAATAACAAAGAATATTTTGAATATGCCGGTGCAGCGGGAGGTTTTATAGATAAGTTTGGATTTCCATTTACAAGGGGGAGAATTTTAAATGAAATTGAAAAAGACAGCGGACAGTATAACGATGAAAAAGAAATTTTTTGGGCTACGGGCGCTTGCATTGCAATTAAGTCAAACATATTTAAAGAAATAAATGGCTTTGATGAGGATTTTTTCGCTCACATGGAAGAAATAGATTTATGTTGGAGAATTAAAAATATTGGCCATCAAATTAAATACACTTCTGAAAGCACTGTTTATCATGTTGGTGGAGGAACCCTAAATAAAGTAAAACCTCAAAAAACATTTTTAAATTTTAGGAATAACCTTTTTATGCTTCACAAAAATTTACCGAGCAATAAATTATTTCCTATTCTACTTATTCGTTTATTTATAGATGGCATAGGCGGAATGAAGCTCCTTTTTTCTGACGGATTTTCTCACCTGATTGCCGTTATAAAAGCACATTTCCATTTTTACTGGTACTTTTTCAAAAATCAAAAGAAAAGAAAACTATCTAAGCCAAGTTGGCACAAAGAAATTTACGACAAGAGTATTTTATTTGACTTCTTTTTAAGAAATAAGAAAAAATATTCTCAACTAAAATAAGGTTCTAATACTGATAAAAATTCTTTTGGAGCAGCAAGTGGTTTATTCAATTTCGAATCAATAAAAACCAGTGTAGTATTTGCCTTAGTAATTAAATCTTCATTTTCATTATACACTTCATACTCAAACTTCAGCCTTGCGGTTGGAAGTTCCGTAATCATTACCACAATTTTAAGTAAATCGTCATAATAAGCCGGTTTAATGTATTTTACTGAATAATCCAGTACAGGTAATAAAATTCCTTCATCTTCCATTTTTCTATACGACATCCCTAACTCTCTTAAAGCCTCTACTCTAGCCACTTCAAAATATTCAGCATAATTTCCATAATAGGCATAACCCATCCTATCTGTTTCACCGTATCGTACTCTAAGTTGAATTGATGTTCTGTACATAACCAAATTATTTAACTACAAAATAACAAATTAATATGATACTACTTTCTGGCTAAAAATAAGATTTAACTTACTTTTGAAAAGTGAAATTACCTGTTAGCATACTACTTCCATTTATTTTGCTGGTTGCCTGTCAGCCAAAGATAAGCCAATCAACTTACAAAATGGAGAAAGTTAATCAAACTCTTCCATTAACAGACTCAATAATTTCTCCCTATAAAAAGTCATTAGATAAGGAAATGAAGGAAGTTATTTGTTATAGCGAACAAGCAATGGAAAAGGGGCAACCGGAAAGCCTGCTCGGAAACTGGGTAGCCGACTTGTCTTTTGATTACGCTACAAAATCTACTGATATAAGCCCTCACTTTTGCATTTTAAATTATGGCGGGTTAAGAACATCTATACCAAAAGGTGAAATAACTAAAGAGCGTATTTACTCATTAATGCCATTTGAAAATGAACTAGTCGTTGTGGTTATCTCAAAAGAAAAATTTAACCAACTTATAGATTATTTGATAAATATTGGAGGACAACCTATAAGCAATCTAATTGTAAATGGTTCGATAGGAAATATTAAAAAAATAAAAATGGAGGGATTTAATATTGAATTGCAAGAAGAATTTAGAATACTCACAACCGATTATCTTGCCAAAGGTGGAGACAATATGGATTTCTTTCTTAATCCGATTGAAATAATTTACACCAATAAAAAGTTAAGAGATGTAATCATAAATCACTGCATTGATATTAATTCAAAAGGAAAGAAAATTTCATCACAGCTAGATAACAGAATAAGTATAAATGAATAGAAAGCAGTTTATAAGAAAATCGTTAATAGCCGGAGCAGGAATTACACTTCTCCCTTCAATTGCATTTGATTATAAAAAATCGAACTTCACCAAAATCACAATTCTTCATACTAACGATGTTCACTCTCATATTGACCCTTTTCCTGAAAATGATTCCAAATATCCCGGCATGGGCGGAGTTTCAAAAAGAGCATGGCTAATCAACCAAATCAGAAATGAAGAAAAAAATGTATTGCTTTTTGACTCCGGTGACATTTTTCAGGGAACACCTTATTTTAATAAATATGGAGGTGAATTAGAGTTTAAGTTAATGAGTGCCATGCAATATGATGCAGCCACAATTGGCAATCATGATTTTGACAATGGTATTGATGGTCTAGATAAAATGCTTATTCATGCTAAGTTT
>JAUHYR010000115.1 GCA_030426475.1 Bacteroidia bacterium | reverse complement strand
GGATGTGCTTTTTCAATTTCATCTAATAAAACTACTGAATAGGGTTTACGTCTAACTTTTTCAGTTAACTGTCCGCCTTCTTCATACCCAACATATCCCGGAGGCGCACCAATTAATCTTGATACAGCGAATTTTTCCATGTACTCACTCATATCAATTCTAATCATTGCGTCTTCGTTATCAAAAAGATACTTGGAAAGCACTTTTGCTAACTGCGTTTTACCAACTCCGGTAGGTCCTAAGAATATAAACGAACCAATTGGTTTGTTAGGGTCTTTAAGCCCTGCACGATTTCTTTGAATGGCCTTTACCATTTTTTTAATGGCATCATCTTGTCCGATTACTTTATCATGAATTTCATCGTACATCTTCACTAATTTCTCACCTTCTTTCTTCACCACACGTTGAACAGGAACACCTGTCATCATGGCAACTACTTCCGCCACATTTTCTTCACTAACCGTTTCTCTGTGTGATTTCGTTTCTTCTTCCCATTCTTTTTTAGCCTTTTCCAGGTCTTCAATAAGTTGACGCTCCGTATCTCTTAATCTTGCAGCCTCTTCGTATTTCTGGCTTCTTACCACTTTATTCTTTTCCTCTTTAATATCTTCAATCTTCTTTTCAATCTCTATGATATTCTTCGGAACTTTAATGTTGGTAATATGAACTCTTGAACCTGCTTCATCAAGCGCATCAATAGCTTTATCAGGCAAGTGCCTGTCGGTGATATACCTATTAGTTAAGTTTACACATGCTTTAATCGCTTCCTCAGTATAGTTTACGTTATGATGACTTTCGTACTTTTCTTTGATGTTATTCAGAATTTGTACGGTTTCTTCAATGGTAGTAGGTTCTACAATTACTTTTTGGAATCTACGTTCAAGCGCACCATCTTTTTCTATGTATTGACGGTATTCATCTAAAGTAGTAGCACCAATTACTTGAATTTCTCCTCTAGCTAAGGCAGGCTTAAACATATTAGAAGCATCTAACGAACCTGAAGCACCACCGGCACCAATTATAGTGTGAATTTCATCAATGAAAAGGATAATGTCAGGAGACTTTTCTAATTCGTTCATTACTGCCTTCATTCTTTCCTCAAACTGCCCTCTGTATTTTGTTCCGGCAACTAATGAAGCTAAATCAAGCGTAACGATTCTTTTATTGAATAATATTCTGGATACTTTTCGTTGAACAATTCTTAGTGCTAAACCTTCAGCAATGGCTGATTTACCAACACCCGGCTCACCAATTAAGATAGGATTATTCTTTTTCCTTCTACTTAATATCTGTGAAACCCGTTCTATTTCTTTTTCTCTACCAACAATAGGGTCAAGCTTATCTTCTTCCGCCAAAGCCGTTAAATCTCTTCCGAAGTTGTCTAAAACAGGAGTTTTAGATTTAGAGTCACCTTGCTTTTTGCCGCTACCGCCACCCATATATCCTGATGGACTATCTTCATCATCGTCAGGAGTGTTGGTAGGAAATTTGGCTTCCGGTTGAATCGGTTTAGATTCATCATTTAGTATATTTTCAATTTCGTGTCTCACCTTTCCATAGTTTACATTGAAGCGTTGCAATGTTTTTGTTGCAATATTGTCTTCATCTTTTAATATAGATAACAGTAAATGCTCCGTACCTATTGTGTTTGACTTAAATAATTTTGCTTCAAGATAAGTGATTTTCAACACCTTCTCTGCCTGTTTTACCAAAGGAATATTGTTCATTTGACTAACCGAACCTTTTCCCACTTTAACAGAGCTTTCAATTGCTTTACGCAGCTCTTTAAAGTCAACGCCCATACCACCAAGTACCTTAACAGCCAGACCTTCTCCTTCTCTTATAATTCCTAAAAGTAAATGCTCCACACCTATATAGTCATGCCCGAGTCTTAGCGCCTCTTCTCTGCTATAGGTGATAACATCTTTAACTCTCGGTGAAAAATTTGCTTCCATAATTTTACTTTGTTTAACTAATACATACGTAACAACTACGTAGATTTGTTTCAAAGATAATATTACCAAGATTTTTCGGTGTTTCCAAGCAATGTTAATTTTTAACAAAATTTTGTTGGTAAATCGGCATTTCTTTTTTCCCTCAAATCTTTTGGCTTTATGTAAATTCGAGCTCTTTAAAATTAACGAGAAAATATGGCTGAAGGCGAAAAAATTATTAAAATCAACATTGAGGACGAAATGAAGTCTGCTTACATTGATTATTCAATGTCAGTTATTGTTTCAAGAGCACTACCGGATGTACGTGATGGATTAAAACCGGTTCACAGAAGAATACTTTTTGGAATGAAGGAGCTTGGTGTAACAGCAGGCAAATCATACAAGAAATCTGCAAGAATAGTGGGAGAGGTGCTGGGTAAGTATCATCCACACGGAGATACTGCCGTTTATGACTCTATGGTGCGTATGGCACAAGAATGGTCTTTACGATACCTATTAGTGGACGGACAAGGAAACTTTGGTTCTGTTGATGGTGACAGCCCTGCAGCTATGAGGTACACAGAAGCCAGGCTTCAACATATCTCAGAAGATATTCTTTCTGATATTGATAAAGAAACGGTTGATTTCAGCTTAAACTTTGACGATACTATTGAAGAACCCACTGTTCTTCCAACAAAAATCCCTACGCTTTTAGTTAACGGAGCTTCCGGTATTGCGGTAGGTATGGCCACTAATATGGCGCCTCATAACTTAACGGAAGTAGTAAACGCCACCATTGCTTATATTGAAAACAGAGATATAGATATTGCAGGATTGATGCAGTATGTTAAAGCTCCTGATTTTCCAACGGGAGGTATTATCTACGGTGTAGAAGGAGTAAAAGATGCCTTTGAAACAGGTAGAGGAAGAGTGGTAATGAGAGCTAAAACGCAATTTGAAGAACTTCCTTCGGGTAAGTTTCAGATTATCGTAACTGAAATTCCTTATCAGGTGAATAAGGCTGACATGATTAAAAAGACTGCTGACCTTATTAATGATAAAAAGATTGAAGGCATTTCCGATTTAAGAGATGAGTCCGATAGAAACGGAATGAGAATTGTGTATGAGCTTAAAAGAGATGCAGTTGCGAATGTTGTTTTAAATAACTTATTTAAGTACACTCAGCTTCAAACCAGCTTTAGCATCAATAATGTTGCATTGGTTGAAGGAAGACCTCAAACACTTAATCTAAAAGATTTAATTGTAGAGTTTGTTAAGTTCAGACATGAGGTTGTTGTTAGAAGAACACAGTATGAATTAAGGAAAGCTGAAGAAAGAGCTCATATATTAGAAGGTTTAATTATTGCTTCTGATAATATAGATGAAGTAATTAAAATCATTAGAGCTTCAGATAGCCCTGACCATGCACGTGAAAGCTTAATGGAACGCTTTAAATTAAGCGACATTCAGTCTAGAGCTATTGTGGATATGCGTTTAAGACAATTAACCGGTCTGGAGCAAGATAAACTAAGAGCAGAATACGAAGCACTATTAAAGACAATTGAAGACTTAAAAGACATTCTTGCTAACGAAGACAGAAGAATGAACATCATTAAGACAGAGTTAGAAGAAGTAAGAGATAAATATGGTGACGAGAGAAGAAGCGTAATTGAGTACTCTGCTGAAGAAATGTCTATAGAAGATATGATTCCTGATGAAAAAGTGGTGGTTACCATTTCTCACATGGGATATATCAAAAGAACTCTTCTTACTGAGTACAGAAGACAAAATAGAGGAGGAGTAGGAGCAAAAGCATCTTCTACCAGAGATGAAGACTTCCTAGAGCATTTATTTGTGGCTACCACCCACAACTACCTATTAATATTTACCAAAAAAGGTAAATGTTTCTGGATGCGTGTATTTGAAATACCGGAAGGACAGAAAGGTGCTAAAGGTAGAGCTATGCAAAACCTTATTAATATAGAACCGGACGATAAGGTGATGGCATATATTAATGTAAAAGACCTTAAAAACGAAGAATACATCAATAATAACTATATTATGATGTGTACCAGAAACGGTATCGTTAAAAAGACTAGCCTTGAAGCTTATTCTCGTCCGAGACAAAATGGAATTAACGCTATTACCGTAAGAGACGGTGATGAATTATTGGAAGCTAAACTAACCAGTGGAACAGATGAAATATTAATGGCACTGAAATCAGGAAAAGCCATTCGATTTAACGAAGAGAAAATCCGTTCTATGGGAAGAAATGCTTCGGGTGTAAAAGGTGTTACACTTGGCGGACCAAAAGATGAAGTAATAGGTATGATTTCTATTAAAGACCCTAATACCAGCGTATTGGTGGTGTCTGAAAAAGGATATGGTAAGCGTTCTGACCTTGAAGACTACAGAATTACCAACAGAGGCGGTAAAGGAGTGAAAACCTTAAACATTACCGATAAAACAGGAAACTTAATCTCTATAAAAGCAGTAACCGATTTAGACGATTTAATGATTATCAATAAATCAGGAGTAATGATTCGTTTAGCTGTAGGAGATTTAAGAGTAATGGGAAGAGCCACACAAGGTGTTAGACTGATTAACCTAAAAGGTAATGATGAAATTGCAGCCGTTGCCAAAGTAGAGATAAGCGAAGAAGACATGAAAGATTTAGAAGCCATAGATGCCGCTGACGGCATTGTTCCTGAAGGAGAGCAACCAACTTCAACTGAACAACCATCTGCCGATAATCCTGAAAACAGTACCGATGATGAAACTGGCAAGGATATTGCAAACGATGATGTGGAATAACAATAAATTTGAATCCTAAGTAGTAAATGAATAAAACAGATTACATGAAAAAGATTAGCATACTAATGAGTTTACTGGTACTTGGAAGCGTTGCTTTTGCTCAAAAGGCAAAAGTGGTGAGTGCCTACAATTATGAAAAAGCCTTTAGAGAAAGAGGCGAAAAATGCCCTGACCTTGCAAAAGGGATAGAAGCCATTGACGCTGCCGCAAAAGATGAGAGCACCAGCGGATGGCCAAAAACATGGTATTACAGAGGTAATTTGTATTACCTTTTAATGGCTACTACTAATAAAGACTGTAAATCTATTGACCAAAAACCTTTAGATAAGTGTTATGAGTCATACATGATGTGTTTAAAGAAAAACTTTGAAGACCCGGCCTTACAAAATCTGGATATAGAAAACAATCAGGAGGATGCCGTGAAGTTTTTAAAAGCCGTAATGGATCAAGGAACGAAATATGAAGATAAATCTTACACCATGGATATTTTAGGTGTTCGTTTTCCGGCTTTAGCAGGTGAATATGTAAACAAAGGGGTAACTGAGTTTCAAGACAATAAAAACTATGCCGCTGCACTTGAAAACTTTGAAAAAGGTATGGGCATGACAGGATTTACCGGTAGAGTAGACACTAATGTAATGTACTATGCCGCTTTAGCTGCAGATAACGCTAAAAATCATGAAAAAGCGAACCTATATTACTCTATGTTGATTAAGCTGAACTATCAGGGAAAAGGTGACGGTCCGATTATCTATTCCAACTATAGCAGAATATTAGAAGAGCAAGGCGATACTGCTAAATCTATTGAAATATTAAAAGCGGGAAGAGCTAAATATCCTAACGACAGAAGCCTGTTAAACAAAGAAATCAATTACTATCTTACTTCAGGTAAAAACCAGGAAGCATTACAAAGCTTAAAAGAAGCTGTAGATGCTGACCATAATAATCCGGGATTATATGCCATACAAGGTAGTGTATTGGAAAATTTAGGAGAAACTGCTCAAGCCGAAGTAGCTTATAAGAAAGCTATAGAACTTGAACCTGAAAATTTTGACGCCAATTATAACTTAGGAGCCATGTATTTCAACAAAGGCGTTGAGTACAATAATGAGGCAAATGGTTATTCCATGAAAGAAATGAAAAAAATTGAAGCAGCTCAGGCAAAAGCAACTGAGGAGTTCAAAAAAGCACAACCGTATTTGGAAAAAGCAAATCAGTTAAACCCAACTGATGTAACCGCTATTCAGCCGTTGCTTAAAATTTATGCAATGACTAACCAAAATGATAAGTACAAAGCTTTAAAAGCTACTTTAGAGAATTAAAATAGAAGAGGGTGAGTATTCAGTTATTCACCCTTTTGTTTATGCTAGGGTATCAAACTAGTGTATGAGAAAGGTATATTTAATTTTCATTACAGGAGTGATATTGTCGCTCTTTTCCTATAACGAGTTATTTGCTCAATCCCCAGATTATATAGGTCTGACTGGAACTTTCTATTACGATAGTACCGCCAGAATGCCTTATAAATACAGTGATACGTTAGCCTCAATAAACTTTTGGAGCACTTATGAGGTTGAAGATGGATTAGGTAATTATCTGGGTGCCTTTGACAACGAAGGATATGCCTATTTGTACAATCTAGATAGTGATAAATTCGTTCTGAAGGAGCGCTCAAGAAAGTTAAAAGGGAGCATTATATCTGTGAACAAGGGTTATATCATTTGTTTTAACCACAGAAAAACCTTTGTACTTTATAATGTAAATACTATGAAAAGGGTGTTGAAAAAGAGATGTAAAAAAATGATGTATACAAATAACGACAGCATTGTTAATATATGGTCGAATCCATGGGTCAACTGGGAGCGATGCAAAAACATCTATAAGACAAAATTAAAACCTGCTGGGACAGAATACAAACCAAGAATGATAAAGCAAAAGGAGCACGTTGGAACCAAATGCCATACCATTTTAAGGATAGGTAGAAAGAGTAGGGAAATTCATTTTATTAAGTAATAATATTTTCTTCTTTTTAAATTATTTATTTAACATAATATTAATTATAGGACAATTGGAAATTTGTTATATATTTGTAAATCAATTATATATTAGTCCCTGTATTGGAACACTTTTCGACACGTGTAAAGTATATCGTTAGATTTTTCTATAAGAATAATGCTACCCTTTTCATGGCTTTAAATAAAATTTCCAGAAGTCAGTATTATAGAATTTTACAAAACAAATCTGAATTCAGTCAAACACAATTAAAAAGAATAATTTCTAGAGATCCGCAGATTGATTTAAACTGGCTCCTAACCGGAAAATCAATTCACACTAATTATATAGAAGTTCTCAAAAGTTCAATAATTTGCCTAGACAATGAAATTGATAGAAAAAACGAAACTATTAAGTTATTAAAATACCTTCTTATAAATTCAGAGAAAATTAGCTATATAGACCTACCTCCAGAATT
>JAUHYR010000114.1 GCA_030426475.1 Bacteroidia bacterium | reverse complement strand
GAATGTTCAGCGATGTTCTGAGCAACATCAATTTCTGGGGGTGGCAGTTGATCATTGTGGCAGCGGCCATTACCTTGCCTTTGGGTTACACAACCTCAAAAGAGTACGCAGAATTGGAGTGGCCCATAGATTTGGCCATTGCTGTAGTTTGGGTGGTCTTTGGATGGAACATGATAGGCACTATCTTAAAAAGAAGACAACGGCACCTATATGTGGCCATATGGTTCTACCTTGCCACATTTGTTACGGTAGCAGTGTTGCATATCTTTAATAGTTTGGAACTACCTGTTACGGCGTTAAAAAGTTACTCAGTGTATGCTGGTGTACAGGATGCATTGGTGCAATGGTGGTACGGTCACAATGCCGTGGCATTCTTCTTGACCACTCCTTTCTTGGGGTTGATGTACTACTTTGTTCCTAAAGCTGCCAATAGACCCGTATACTCTTACAGACTTTCTATCATTCACTTTTGGGCACTTATTTTTATTTATATCTGGGCCGGACCTCACCATTTATTATATACAGCACTTCCTGATTGGGCACAATCACTTGGAGTTGTATTTTCCGTTATGTTAATAGCTCCTTCTTGGGGAGGTATGTTAAATGGATTACTTACATTAAGAGGAGCTTGGGATAAAGTTCGGGAGAGTGTTGTATTAAAGTTTATGGTGGTTGCAATTACCTGTTACGGTATGGCAACTTTTGAAGGTCCTATGATGTCACTTAAATCTGTAAATGTTATTTCACACTTTACAGATTGGACTATTGCTCACGTACATGTTGGCGGATTAGGTTGGAATGGTATGTTGACTTTTGGAATGTTATACTGGTTAATTCCAAGGTTATACCAAAGAGAACTCTATTCAAAAGCTTTGGCAAATGCTCACTTTTGGATAGCTACTTTAGGAATTTTACTATATGCTGTGCCTATTTATTGGGCTGGGTTTACACAAGGCTTAATGTGGCAAGACTTTAATCCTGACGGAACATTGGCTAATAAAGATTTTCTTGAAACAGTTACTCAACTGAGACCATTTTATATCATGCGTTCTATCGGAGGGGCTTTGTATGTTATTGGAGCAATTATGATGAGCTATAATTTGATTAGAACAATGGTTTTAGGAAGCTTTCTTGCAAATGAAAATGCAGAAGCTCCTGCATTGATTTCTGTTGGTGAAGTCAAAGAAAAGAACGAGTACTGGCACAGAGTGGTAGAGAGAAAGCCTGTTAGATTGTTGGTGTTGAGTTTACTGGTAATTTTGGTTGGTGGAATTGTAGAAATGGTGCCGACTTTCTTAGTTACCTCAAACGTTCCAACCATTGAAAGTGTTAGACCTTATACTCCTTTAGAATTAGAAGGAAGAGATTTATATATACGCGAAGGCTGTTACAATTGCCACTCACAAATGGTGAGGCCACTAAGGTTTGAAACTACCAGATATGGTGAATATTCTAAAGCCGGAGAATTTGTGTACGACCATCCATTTCAATGGGGTTCTAAACGAACCGGGCCTGATTTACATCGTGAAGGAAAAGGAAATAAACAAAACAGACCCGATTCATGGCACTATTTGCATATGCTTGAACCTCAGGAAATCTCTCCCGGCTCTATAATGCCTGCATACCCCTGGATGATTGATAATGATTTAAATACATCAATGTCGGAAAAGAAGATTTCAGCAATGCGTAAGCTAGGTGTTCCATACGAAGAAGGTTATGAAAATAGTGTACAGGAAGATATGGACAAGCAATCTATTGGTATAGCAGAAAGCATTTTAAAAGATTTGAAGAAAGGAGAGTACTCCGCAGAAAAGGTTCAAGAGTTAAAGAATAAAGAAATCATTGCCTTAATTGCTTATTTACAAAGATTAGGTTCTGATATTCATAATACAACAGAGCAAGTATTGGATACTGCAATTACGATTAATCAAATAGGTAATAATATTGATAACAAATAACTTAAGATATGTTAAAATTTATAAAGCATCACATGGCAACAATAGACGGGATAGAAATTTATCCGATTATTTCTCTGTCAATCTTTGTGGTTTTCTTTATCGTTCTTCTTTATAGAGTTGTTAAAACAGATAAAAGTAAAGTAGAAGAAATGAGTAATTATCCACTACAGTAATTAAATGATAGAATTATTAGCAAAAAGAAAATAAAAATATGGATACGCAAACTATTTTTTGGGTTTTAGTTGTAATAGCAGTTGTTGAGCTGTTTGTAATATATGGAGTTTCAAGCGCAATGGTTGCTATGCTTAGAAGTGATGCATTAAAACAAAAGTTGAAGAAAGCTGATGATATTAAAAAACGTGATAATGAGTCAGGTAAATTGACTAAGCTTATTGCCGTTCTGACTATTTTATCTGTCCCTTCATTAATGTTTGGTGCAGATGGTATGAATGATTCTCCGTTTAGTATAAATATTAGTAACGTAGCCTTGTATTTCCTTTTGGCTTTTGATGTTTTTCTATTCGGAATCATTTTATATATGAAAAATCTTACTAAGACAATCAATAATATTGGTAAGACAAAAGAAGAATTAGAGGCTAAAAAAGAAAAAAAGGAAAAAATAAATTTTGTTCAAATTCTCACAGATACAGTTCCTTTGGAATATGAACACATGGTTGAAACAGACCATGAATATGATGGAATACGTGAGCTGGATAATAATTTGCCGCCATGGTGGAAATGGGGTTTTTACCTTTCTATTTTTATTGGAATCGTTTATCTTTTAAATTATCACGTATTTAAAACGGGAGATTTACAAATAGAAGCTTATGAAAAGGAAATGAAGCAAGCGGAAAAGGATATTCAAGCTTATCTTAAATCTCAAGCGATGAACGTAGATGAAAATACTGTTGTAACATTAACCGAAGCAGCTGATATAGAAGCCGGAGAAAAGTTGTTTATGAATTATTGTAAAGTTTGTCATGGCGAAAAAGGAGAGGGGCTTGTGGGTCCAAATCTTACAGATAGATATTGGATTTATGGAGGTAAAATAAATAGCATATTTAAAACGATTAAATATGGTGCTGAAAATGGAATGAAAAGCTGGAAAGATGAATTGAACCCTATCCAAATTCAACAAGTAGCTTCTTATATTCAATCACTACAAGGTACTAATCCTGAAAATGCAAAAGATCCGCAAGGAGAATTATATATTGAAGATAATGCAACGCAGCAGCTAACTCAATTAGTTGATAGTGCAGTTGCAGACACGTTGAGTAAAAAATAGTTGTTTTGGATGAACATGATTCTTTTAGAGATTCAATCTCTACGGTAGATAAGAAGGGAAAGCGAGTTTGGATTTTTCCAAAGAAACCATTTGGTAAATATTATAACAAAAGAAAACTAGTTAGTTATCTTTTGTTGATTTTACTATTTAGTGGTCCGTATATTACCATTGGCGGAGAGCCATTATTACTGATAAATATTCTTGAAAGGAAGTTTGTCATTTTTGGGCAAATATTTTGGCCTCAAGATTTACACATTTTTGCCTTAGGTATGATTGTGTTTGTATTATTTGTCACTGTTTTTACCATTGCTTTTGGACGATTGTTTTGTGGATGGGTTTGTCCGCAAACCATATTTATGGAAATGGTTTTCAGAAGAATTGAATACTGGATTGAAGGGGACTGGAAACAACAACAATTATTAGCTAAATCTCCTTGGACTCGTGAAAAGGTTTTTAAAACAATTGCTAAACAAGGTCTCTTTTGGTTTATATCATTTCTAATTGCGAATACTTTTTTGGCTTATATAATAGGTTACAAAGAGTTATTTCATATTATAAGTGATGATCCATTAAATCATATTGGCGGATTACTTTCAATAGTAGTTTTTACAACAGTTTTCTATTTGGTATTTTCTAAATTCAGAGAACAAGTTTGTACGGTAGTATGTCCTTATGGTAGATTACAAGATGTACTATTAGATAAAAAATCATTGGTGGTTGCGTATGATTTTATAAGAGGGGAAAGTCGAGCTAAGTTTAAAAAGGGAGAGGATAGAACAGCTGTAAATAAAGGCGATTGTATTGATTGTCATCAGTGTGTAAATGTTTGTCCTACAGGAATTGACATAAGAAACGGCACTCAATTAGAGTGTGTAAACTGTACCGCATGTATTGATGCCTGCGATTTTATGATGGAGAAGGTAGGTTTGGAAAAAGGGTTAATTCGGTTTGATTCAATAGAAGGTATTGCCAATAAATCGAAATTTAAAATTACAAATAGGATATTGGCATACTTAGGTGTCCTTACTTTGTTATTAGGTATTATGGTAGCCATGTTGCTGGGGCGCTCTGATTTTGAAGCAACAGTTCTAAGAACAAGAGGTACACTTTTTCAAGAAGTTAAAAAAGGAGTTTATAGCAACATATATGATATTACTCTGGTAAATAAAACAAACAAAGAAATGCCGATAGAAATTAAATTAATAGAAGGAGAGGGTGAGATTAAAATGATAGGAGATGATTTAGTACTAAATGCACAAGGAGAGGTGCAAAGTAAATTTATGATTCTTATTAACGAAAGTGATATCCCTTCCAGAAATATAGATTTGAAAATTGGTATATATAGTAATGACAGACTGATTGAGAAAGTTTCAACCAGTTTTATAACACCTATTTTATGAAACTTAATTGGGGAACAGGAATAACAACATTTATCATAGCATTTATGCTATTCATATTGTTTATGGTTTTTAAAGCTACACAAACAAAGTCTGATTTATACTCTGAAGATTATTATAATCAAGAGATAACATATCAGAGTAAGATAAATGCTCTCAATAATGCACAAAAATTAAAAGGCGCATTAACAGTGATTCAAAAAGAGGACACTCTTGTGATTAATTACCCATCGGACTTTCTTGATAAAGAAATAGTGGGGAAACTTAACTTTTTTAAACCTGATAACGCAGCACTAGATAAAGTATATAAAATTTCTGAAACTAATAATGTACAAACGATAAGTAAAAATGATTTGGTCAGCGGAAATTATATATTAAAAATAGAATGTGAAGTTGGAGAAACGCCTTACTTCTTTGAACAAACACTTTTAGTAGAATAATATGCTTATATGGACTGCTTTAATAATGGGGTTAGTTGGCAATTTTCATTGTCTAGGAATGTGTGGGCCAATTGCCTTGGCTGTTCCAATTAAGAAGTCGGGTACAGCATCCAAACTACTAAGTATTTTATTTTACAATTCAGGAAGAATATTTATCTATGCTTTACTGGGCGGAGTGTTTGGTTTGTTTGGTGAGGGAATTGTATTGGCAGGTTTTCAAAGATACTTATCACTAATACTAGGCGCTTTGATTATCGCTGCAGTTTTGTTTCCTTATTTAACAAAAAAAGTAAGTGTGCTTAATACTCCTGTTTTTGGTTTGGTTTCAAAGCTTAAAACAGTCTTTCAAAAACAGTTTTCAAAACGAACGTATCGCTCTATTTTTATGATAGGTTTGCTTAACGGGTTGCTTCCTTGTGGATTAGTGTATATGGCTGTTGCGGGAGCAATTGCAGTTGGTTCATGGTATATGGGAATGTTGTATATGTTTGTGTTTGGTTTGGGCACTTTACCGGTTATGTTTCTGTTGCCTTATTTTGGTCAGTTTATTAATGTAAAAATTCGGGCAAAGTTTGTTAAGCTAATTCCTGTTACTATGTTTCTATTTGGGTTGTTGCTGGTTTTAAGAGGTTCTAATCTTGGAATACCTTATATAAGCCCTAAAATAGAGATGTCTAAAACCTCCTGTTGTTCAGCAATAAAATGTCATTAAAAGAAAAAAGCTTATCAAATGGATAAGCTTTTTAGAGAGTTATGTCTTGTTATTATAAATCAAAATCAGGCTCTTTGGCTCTTACATAAGATTTTTTCTTAGGTTTGATTTTAGAAACGAATAGGATGTTTATTAGTTCATCGTCCATAGTAACCATCGTTTTAGAGATTCCATTAATAATACCAATAGCATCATCTTCATGTTTGTATATTCGATCTACTTTTTCGTAGCTATTATCTTCAAATTTTAAGAAAATCTCCGTTTTTACAATTAAGCTGTTTTGCACTGTTACTTTTCCATAAAAACAATCGGCTGAAGAACCTTTTCTAAAAGATATGATTACATCATCATAGGTTCCGTCTGCAATAGAGTGAGCACCTCTTTTTTCAAATACGGTAGCATACTTTTGATAGCAAGTAGGTTCAACTTCATCATCCTGACTAAAACCAAATATGGCTATACTTGCAAATAAAGTGGATAGTAGAATTTTTTTCATTAGCTGTAGTTTAAGAAGTTAAAAATAAAAATTATTTTCGTTACATAACAAAAAAGATACCAAATGCTAATTAAGACTTTCGGAAGTGCTGTTTATGGAATTGATGCTATTACTATTACCGTTGAAGTTAGTGTAGATAAAGGGGTAAAGTTCTTTTTGGTTGGCTTGCCTGACAATGCCGTTAAAGAAAGCCAACATCGTATTGAGTCTGCATTAAAAAGTACCGGATTTAAAATGCCGGGTAGAAAAATTGTGGTGAATATGGCTCCTGCAGATATTCGTAAAGAAGGCTCTGCTTATGACTTAACAATTGCTTTAGGAATTTTAGCAGCTTCCGGACAAATTGAATTTAACGATATAGATAAATATATTATTATGGGTGAACTTTCTTTAGATGGAGGACTACAACCCATAAAAGGAGTTTTACCTATAGCTATAAAAGCAAAAGAAGAAGGTTTTAAAGGAATTATATTACCTAAAAGTAATGCTAACGAAGCGGCTGTTGTCGATAATTTTGAAGTATTAGGCGTTGAGAATATTAGGGAGGTAATAGACTTTTTTAATGGGGAAGCTACTATTACTCCATCAGTTTTAAATGCTGAAGATGTTTTTAATTCAAATTTTAAAGGGTACGATTTAGATTTTCAAGATGTAAAGGGGCAGGAAAATGTAAAACGAGCATTAGAAATAGCTGCTGCCGGAGGACACAATATTATATTAATTGGTCCACCCGGATGTGGTAAAACCATGTTGGCAAAACGTATTCCGACAATATTACCACCCTTAACATTGCATGAAGCTTTGGAAACTACCAAAATTCATTCGGTAGCAGGTTTGTTAGAGGGAAACTCATCGTTAATTACGACTCGTCCTTTCCGTTCTCCGCACCATACGGTGAGCGATGTTGCTTTGGTGGGCGGAGGATCAAATCCAAAACCCGGTGAAATTTCACTGGCTCATAACGGTATTTTGTTTTTAGATGAGTTACCGGAGTTTAAAAGAGCAGTTTTGGAGGTTTTAAGACAGCCAT
>JAUHYR010000013.1 GCA_030426475.1 Bacteroidia bacterium | reverse complement strand
GTAGATATAAGCAACCCTCTCGTTCCAGTATTAATTAAATCTATTGATTTATCAAATTATGGTTCCGGAGCAAATAGTGTCGCATGTTACAATGGAATTATAGCGGCAGCGGTAGAAAATTCAAACCCTCAAATGAATGGAAAAGTTGTATTTTTTGATTCAGCAGGAACTTATATAAATCAGGTAGTGGTTGGAGCAATGCCCGACATGATAACTTTTACCAAAGATGGGAAAAAGGTCATAACTGCAAATGAAGGAGAACCGGATGACAATTATAGTGTTGACCCACTTGGATCTGTTAGTATAATTGATGTTTCAGGAAATATATCAAACATCAATTCATCGCATGTAAAAACCTTAGATTTTACTTACTATAATTCTCAAAATTTAGATAAATCAACTAGAGTATTTGGTAATAATGGAAGTTCAACACCTGCTCAAGACTTTGAACCTGAATATGTAGCTGTTTCTGAGGATTCAAAAAAAGCTTGGGTCTCTCTTCAAGAGAATAATGCTTTTGCTATTATTGACTTAGTTACTGATTCAATTATAGGTATAAAAGGTTTAGGATTTAAAAATCATGGGCTTAGTGGAAATGAACTAGACCCAAGTGATAAAGACAATATTGCTAAAATCAGAAAATACGATAAGCTTTTTGGAATGTATCAGCCAGATGCGATTAAGTCATTTAGTATTGGTTCAACTAATTATATAGTTTCTGCCAATGAAGGTGACTCAAGAGACTATTCTGCCTTTTCTGAAGAAGTAAAAATCAGTTCACTTAATTTAGATATATCAGCTTTTCCAAACGCAGCCATTTTACAAAACGATTCTTCATTAGGAAGGCTCATTGTTACAAATACGCTTGGAGATTCAGATAATGACAACGATTATGACAGCCTTTATGTATTCGGAACAAGATCATTTTCAATTTGGGACGATAATGGAAATTTAATATTTGATAGTGGAAGTGATTTTGAGCAAATTTTAATAAATAGCCCTTATTCAAACAATTTCAACTCAAATAATGATGATAACAACTCATTTGACAAAAGAAGTGATAATAAAGGATGTGAACCGGAAGCAATTGAACTCATTAAAGACGGTAATAAAATATATGCTCTAATTGGCTTAGAAAGAATGGGAGGGTTTATGGTATACGATATCTCCAACCCTAACTCACCCTCTTTTATTACTTACGTAACAAAAAGAGATTTCTCAATTGCCGCTAATGTGAGTGATGACATGGGACCGGAAAATATTTTATTCATTCCATCAAATGAATCTCCAAATAACCAAGCATTAATATTAGTTTCTAATGAAATAAGTGGTAGCATTACTATATTTTCCGTATCGGGTTTAACAACTGAAATTTATGAATTAGATAAAGAAAATTATAAAATGACTCTTTATCCAAATCCTGCCACAACGGTTATAAATACAAATAAGGTGTCTAGTTATATTATATCTGACATTACAGGTAAAATAATCAATACCTATCAAAATACCTCTAGCATAAATATTAAAAACCTAACTTCAGGTTTATACTTTATAAAAGATTTATATAATCAGCAAATTTCAAAATTTATTAAGGAATAGTTCATCTTGTGCATAGCTGCCACTCTTCTCATCCAAATTCATCTAAGCAAATTTCCATAGTGGCAGCTTTTTTCTTGTTAAAAAATCATAATAATTATCTAGGCTTCATAATTTAAAGTACTATTTCTCGTAGTTTCATAAAAAATAATATTATGAAACTACTCTATCCACTCTTACTCTTAACATTATTTATTTCATGTAATAGTGTTGAAACAAATACAGAACAACATAATTTATCTATCGATTTTTCTAACGAAAAAATTGAATTCAAAAATGGTGATATTATTTTTCAAAGCTCCACATCCGGACAAAGTTTAGCGATTCAATTAGCTACACACTCAAAATACAGCCATGTTGGAATTATTTTTGAAAAAAAGGGAGAGTTCTTTGTTTATGAGGCTATTCAACCAGTTAAAATAACTCCCCTGCAAAAGTTTATTGAAAGAGGCGATAATCAACACTATGTCGTGAAACGCTTAATTGATTCCGAAAAATTAATCACTACCGATGCAATACAAAAAATGAAACAATACGGAGAAAAGCAAATAGGAAAAAACTACGATCTCTATTTTGAATGGTCTGACGATAAAATTTATTGCTCAGAATTAGTTTGGAAGATTTATAAAAACGCTTTAGGAGTAGAAATTGGAAAGCTTCAAAAACTAAAAGAGTTTGATTTATCACATCCTGCTGTTAAAGAAAAACTTAAAGAGCGGTACGGTAACAAAATACCTTATGAAGAAAATGTTATTTCACCTGCCGCTATTTTTGAATCTCCGCTACTTGAAACAGTTTTTAGCAACTAAAAAAGCCCCTTGGAATAGGGGCTTAATTTTATTTTAATATATAATTAATTACATATGAATTACTTCGCCATAAGCAGCTGCGGCTGCTTCCATTACTGCCTCACTCATTGTAGGGTGTGGGTGAATAGCTTTAATAATCTCATGACCAGTAGTTTCTAGCTTTTTAGCAGTAACTATTTCAGCTATCATTTCGGTTACATTTGCGCCAATCATGTGAGCGCCTAACAACTCTCCATATTTTGCATCAAAAATAAGTTTTACGAAACCATCTTTTGCACCTGCAGCACTTGCCTTACCGGAAGCAGAGAAAGGAAACTTTCCTATCTTCACTTCTATTCCTTTATCTTTAGCAGCCTTTTCAGTTAATCCAACTGAAGCTATTTCAGGTGAGCAATACGTACATCCAGGAATATTATTGTAGTCAATTGGTTCAACATGCATTCCTTTTATTTTCTCTACACAAGTTATTCCTTCGGCAGAAGCTACGTGAGCCAATGCCGGACCGGGCACACAGTCTCCAATTGCATAATATCCCGGTATATTAGTTTGATAATATTCATTTACCACTATCTTACCTTTATCGGTAATAATACCAACATCTTCTAAGCCAATGTTTTCAATATTTGCCTGAATACCAACTGCTGAAAGAACGATATCACAATCAATAGTCTCCTCCCCTTTTTTGGTTTTAACTTTTACTTTACAACCGGTTCCTTTGGTGTCCACCGATTCTACAGAAGAATCAGTCATTACCTTAATTCCTTGTTTTTTAAAGCTTCTTTCTAACTGTTTTGAAACTTCTTCATCCTCAATGGGAACTAGATTTGGCATATATTCTACAACGGTAACTTCTGTTCCTATTGCATTATAAAAATAAGCAAACTCCACACCTATTGCCCCTGAACCTACTACCACCATTTTCTTAGGTTGTTTTGGTAATGTCATTGCTTCTCTATACCCAATTATTTTTTTGCCATCTTGTTTAAGATTAGGCAATTCTCTTGAACGAGCTCCCGTAGCTATAATAATATGTGAGGCAGAAACATCTGTTTTCTTTCCTTTATCGTCAGTTACCTCAACTTTTTTACCGGGCTTAACTTTTCCTGTTCCCTTTATTACTTCAATCTTATTCTTCTTCATTAAGAATTGAATACCGTTACTCATTCCATTGGCAACATCTCTACTTCTTTTTACCATGCCTGAAAAATCTGCTTTAGAGTTTCCCACAGCAATACCATAATCAGAAGCATGATTAATGTATTCAAATACATTCGCACTTTTTAGTAATGCTTTAGTAGGAATACATCCCCAATTTAAACAAATACCGCCAAGCTCAGCTCTTTCTATAATAGCTGTTTTAAATCCTAATTGAGATGCTCTAATGGCAGTTACATATCCTCCCGGACCACTACCTAAAACAATAATATCGTAATTCATCTGTATATTTTTTAATTTAAAGGTCGGCTAATTTAGGAGTTATTAAATTTGTAACCAAACAGTCATAGACCGATTTATTATTAAACACATTAAAATGAACTATACGATTACTTACCAAGAACCCAATAAACATTTTATCCATATTAAATTTGAAACTGAGGTAAATTCAGATTTTACCGAAATTCATTTACCGGCATGGCGACCGGGAAGATATGAGCTAGGCAATTTTGCTAAAAACATAGGAAAATGGAAAGCTTATAATGAAAATGGCGAAGAACTTAATTTCAAAAAAACAAGTAAAGACTGCTGGAATGTAGACACCAAAAATTGCAAAAGAATTAGAGTAGAATACACCTATTACGCCAATGAAATTAATGCCGGATCATCTTATATAGGAGAAGACCACCTATACTTTAATGGTGTAAACTTATTCCTATATGTAAAAGAAAAAATGGAAGACAAATGCTCTTTAACACTTAACATTCCTGAAAATTTTATAGTTGCAACAGGGTTAAAATCAAGTAGCAAAAATGCTTTTGTTGCAAACGACTTCCATGAGTTGGTGGATTGTCCTGTGATTGCATCGCCTAACATAATTCATGATTCTTATGAAGTAAACAACACCACTTTTCATTTGTGGTTTCAGGGAGACGCCAAACCAAACTTTGAGAGAATTAAAAATGACTTCATCCCTTTTACAGAGAGCCAGTTAAAAACCATGAAGGAGTTTCCTTTTGAAGACTATCACTTCATGTTTGAAATTTTGCCCGCTAGATTTTACCATGGTGTTGAGCATTGCAATTCAACCGTAATTGCTTTGGGACCATCACATGATTTAATGAAGGGTTGGTATGAAGAATTGCTGGGAGTAAGTTCTCATGAACTATTCCATGCCTGGAATATTAAAAAAATTCGCCCCATAGAAATGATGCCTTACGATTACTCCAAAGAAAATTATACTAGACTTGGATATTTGGCAGAAGGTATTACCACTTATTATGGAGATTTGTTTTTGCTCCGCTCAAAAACATTCAGTTTTGAACAGTATAAAAAAACATTTGACCAACTACTGGAGCGCCACTATTCCAATTTTGGAAGATTTAATTTAAGCGTTGCCAATTCCTCATTCGATACATGGCTAGACGGTTATAATAAAGGAATTCCAAACAGAAAAGTTTCTATATATACCGAAGGTGCTTTATGTGCTTTTATTACTGATGTTTGGATTAGAAAAAAATCAAATAATGAAAAAAGTTTAGACGATTTAATGAGAACTCTCTATTTTGAATATGCCAAGAAAAATAAAGGAGTAAGTGAAGCTGATTTTATTACTGAAGTAACCAAACTTGCGAGAGAAGAAATTGCCGAGTTATTTGAAAACCTTTATTATGGAGTTAGTGATTTCTCTCCTTACTTAAAAAATGCTTTAAGTTATTTAGGGCTTGAACTAAAAGAAGAAAGCATCAACTTTGCAGAAACATTTATGGGAATTAAAACCATAGAGCAGAATGGAAAAACAATAGTAAATACACTTTACCCTGATTGCAATGCCGAAAAAATAGGACTTAGCTGGGGAGACGAAATCGTAAGCATCAATAATAAAACCATTCATAATGACTTCAATAGCTGGTGCGAGTATTTTAAAGACGAAAAAGAAGTAACGCTTGGGGTAAACAAGCCCTATGAAGGACAAAAAAACATACTATTAACAATAGACAAAAATAATTCTTATTATAAGAAGTATTCTGTTGAAAAGCATGGAAAAACAAATGATGAAACAAATAATAATTTCGATAAGTGGTCAAATTGACGAGACAAGTTTGTTAACAATTGTTAATATTTTTTAGAAAAAATGTTTGTACCCAAAAAATTATTGTTGTTGATTTGGCTTCTAAATCTTAAAACTAAAAACTATGATTGTTATTGCTATTGTTTATTTGGCAATTATCGTATTGATGATTGCAAGTATGTGGAAAATTTTTGTTAAGGCTGGACAACCAGGCTGGGCAGCTATAGTTCCAATATACAACCTTTATATTATGACTCAAATTGCCGGCAAACCAGGTTGGTGGACTATATTACTTTTAATCCCTTACGTAAACATTGTATTTGGTATTTGGTGCTGGAATTTAATTTGTAAAAAATTCGGAAAAGACACTGGTTTCTTAATTGGAATTATCCTTTTAGGAATTGTATTCTTACCAATTTTAGCATTTGGTGATGCTCAATATCAAGGAGCTACAAACACTTCAGGTTCTGATGGTGTTTTAGACTCTGGAGAAGCAAAAGCTTAACCTTTAGATATTTTAATTAAAAGGCTGTGAAATTCACAGCCTTTTTTATTTTTACTCTATGGATGAAAAAGTTTTAGACGGAACACAAAAAGCTTTACCCAATTCAACTGCAATATTGATATTAGGTATATGCTCAATTGTATTATGCTTCTGTTATTTTTGTATTGGTTTTTTAGGCATTACTTGTGGAATAATAGCTTTAGTTCTGGCAAAAGGTGATAATAAACTTTATATAGAAAACCCAGAAAAATATACTGAAGCTTCTTTTTCAAATCTTAAAGCAGGAAAGGTTTGTGCAATTATAGGACTTTGTATGTCCTCACTATATTTACTATTTATAGGCATCTATTTTATATTAGCATTTGCCGGTGTTTTTGGAAGTGAAGTTTTTGAGAAATTTTTTGCTATTTAAAACTTCACTGCTATAGCCGAAATTTCAACGTTTACATCTTTCGGTAATCTTCTCACTTCTACACATTCTCTTGCAGGATGGCTTTCTGTAAAGTAGGTCGCATATACCTCATTAATAGCAGAAAAGTTATTCATGTCAGAAATAAAAATGGTGCACTTTACCACATCTGTCATTTTAAAACCCGCTTCTTCAACAATGGCTTTTAAATTCTCTAACACCAACTTTGTTTCATCCTGAATATTGTCGATTAACAACTCATTGGTTTTAGGGTCAATAGCTATTTGCCCGGAGGTATATAAAGTATTACCAGCTATTACAGCCTGATTGTATGGACCAATTGGTGCAGGAGCATTTTTTGTGTTTATTATTTTTTTCATATTTCAGAGTTCAGTTTTGAGTTTTCAGAATTCAGAATTAATCACTTATTTGTTTTAAAACCAAAATTATCTCATTAAATCATTATTACATTAGCTAATCATCTTTTGCCTTTTGGCTAATTAACTATTTACTAAATTAAAGACTCAACATTTCTTTAAACTTAGCCGATTGACGTCTGGATACTTCTATTTTAGTGCCGTCTTTTAAAGTAACCATTAAACCACCGTTAAACCAATTTTCAATTTTATCAATCCATTTTAGGTTGACAATATGCTTTCTACTTACTCTAAAAAAATTCTTTTCATTAAGTCGTTCAGACAAATTATTTAGTGATTTAAGAATTAACGGCTTATAATTTTCAAAATACACTCTTACATAATTCCCTTCTGACTCAAACAACCTTATGTCTTTTAGCTGTACAAACCAACATTTTTCCCCATCTTTTACAAAAACTTGGTCGTTTTCATCCAGTAAATCATTATTTGAAGCTGACGGATTTGCTTCTAATAACAACTCTATTTTTTCTATGGCAGCTTTTAGTCTTGCTTGTTCAACAGGTTTTACCAAATAATCAAGCGCACTTACTTCAAAAGCTTTTAAAGCATATTCATCATAAGCGGTAACAAAAATGACATTTGGCACATAGTTTAACGACTGCAAAAGCGCAAAACCATCTTTACCAGGCATGTGAATATCTAAAAATATTAAATCCGGCTTTTGAGCATTAATAGCTTCTATAGCTTCTTCGGAATTATCAAACTCAGCCAAAATATTGACTTGCTTATAATTTGCCAGCATTTCTCTAAGCTCTTGCCTGGCCAAACGTTCGTCATCTATGATAAATACATCCATGGTGTGAAGTTTAAGTTAATGGTATTTTTAAAATTGCAGCAACAATATTTTCGTTTTTTTGAGTAAGCATAAAACTTGCTTCTTTTCCGTATAAAATTTCTAATCTGTGATTGGTGTTTTCTATTCCAAAACCCGATGAACTTAATTTATTACTTAGATTACCTGTATTGGTTACTTCCACTGCCAAAAAGTTTGATTCTATTTTTGCTTTTAAATGGAGTTCGCCTCCTTTAGGGAGTTTTGATATTCCGTGCTTTATAGCATTTTCTACTATCGTCTGAATCATTAATGGTGGGACGTTTATCGGCAAACAATTTTCATCTATTTCATAAACTACAGTTAACCTATCCTCATATCTAATTTTTTCTAAAGAGATATAATCTTTTACTAATTCCAGTTCATCTTGAAGAGAGATAAAACGCTTTCTGTTTAATAATAGAGAATTCCGTAAAATATTAGAAAGTTTAGTTACAGCGTCTTTAGCGCTATTAGGATTTTCACTTATTAATGCGCGAATAGAGTTCATGGCATTAAAAATAAAGTGCGGATTAAGTTGTGACTTTAGCTGATTTAATTCTATTTCATTTTTAGCCGCTTCCCATTTTAAATTTTTGATTTCTTCTTGCCGATAATTGGTAATAAAATGCACTAAAAAATAAACTAAAGACCACAAAGTGAAAAGCACGCTCCAGTTAATTATCTTTTGAATAGCATCGCCCCACTCAAAAAAATATGAGGTTTTAGCTATTAAAACATCTGAAGTAAATGACTGTAAAAAATGAGCTGCTGTTCCAAAAACTACTGCCAAAGCTATGGCTCTTGGAATAACAGAAAGAAACTTTAATTCAAGCCAGCCCAACTTTATTAATACAAAACGAAACAACTGAGAAAGCCCAATTCCTATTATAAAAATAGAAGATAGGTTAAGATAAAACTGTGTTTCATTTATATTACCGTTTTCAGGATTTAAACCAATTAAAATACCAATAAGCGTAACATAGGCACTCCATCCTGCCACTTGAAATGCCCAATATATCAGCTTTTTCTGAATCAAATTATTATTGGTTTAACCAGTTTTTTCGAAGTTTTAATTGTTCAGGAGTTGGTGTTTCAATAATTTCCATTGTGGGTTTTGATAGTACATCCACTTCAAATATTTTCAATTTGATTTTCTTCTTTTTCATTTTATCGCCTTCTTTCCTTAACAGCTGTATTTTAACTACATCACCCGGTTGAACGTTAGCATAAAAATCTTCAATTACGTTAACCATATTAGCCAAATCCAGTTTTTCTTTGTTAACCTTAAGAATTACATCTCCCTCTTGATAACCCACTGCCTTACCAAACTCATTCATATCTTCGGTACTTATTACCATTGGTCGTTCGTACTCTAAATTAAGCCCCATTGAAATTCCTCCAAGACTCAACCCCTTTTCCATTCTAGGTTCTAAATAACGAATTCCCACATAGTCTAACACTTCAACTAACGGAAGCGGAGCAGGCTCTTCCACATGATTTCTAAAGAACTCCAACATTTCGGGATATGTTTTATCTGCAATGTATTCAAACAACTCATCGTCTTTAAACGGTTTATTTTTTCCAAAATCTTTTGAAAGCGTATCTAATAAATTCTCCAATGTATAACTTCCGTCAGAATAATGTCTAAGTAAAATATCTACACATAAACCAATTAAAGCACCTTTTTGGTAAACATTTCCATATTCGTTTTGATAATCTTCCAGGCAGTATTTACTCATTTTAGTAAATGAAAGCTCTTCGTTATAATTTTTCGACTCTTGCACCTGCGCCATAATTTGGTCGATATAATCTTCTACCGACTTTAAACCATATTGAACTTGTACATGGTGAGCAAAGTACTCCGTGACCCCTTCATACAGCCATAGATGTTTTGACATTTGAGGACGATAAAAATCGAAATAGTGGATTTCTTCTGAATGTACATTTAGCGGTGTTACGATATGAAAAAACTCATGAGCAGCCACATCAGCAATCATTGGAGCAATGTTTTTTATTTCTGTTTCGGGTAAATAATATACCGAAGAATAAGAATGTTCTAGCGCCCCAACACCGCCTTCAAAACCTTGTGACGCATCAAAAAAGTAAAGTAAAAAAGCATATTTTTTAACCGGAAGTGTTCCTAAATATTTTTGTTGGGCATTTAAAATATCATCTAAATAAGGCTTGATTTCTTTAGATTTTAAAACCTTGTTGGGAGAAAAAACAGAAATTAAAACATCTGTATTTCCTATTTTCATGATAGTGGTATCAGGCACATTATACATAATTGGTTGGTCAACCAATTCATGATAGTTGCTAACCGTAAATACATCTTTAGTATCAGAATATTTCACATTCATAATGGCAGAAGAACCGTAATATGTTTTAGGATGAGTAATATTTAGCTCAAATGGAAGCTTTTCATATCCGTCTAAATAACCAAAAAAACCATGCGTATTGATTAAGATATTATTGGTATCAATATTAGTTCCGGCAGGTTCAAATACTTTTTTGTCTGCTTTAGTATCGTCCCAAGTATCATCAATAGTGTAGGTAATTTGATATAACTCTTTAGGGTTACTAATTGCCCAACTATCCATATCTATTTTTTCTAAATCCATTTCATTACCTGCCTCATCTACTGCTTTAAGATTTGAAACATATTGGCCAAAATCATAAATTTCGTAAGTGCCGGGAACTATTTTAGGCAATCGGAAAAACACTTGGTCTTCTTTAACTTTTGGTGTATAAAGTGTTACTTCTACCTGGTCATTATCGATTTTAGAAATATTCAGTTCATAAACATATTTGTCCTGACTAAACATATTTACCGCTACTAATAAAAATACTATCAATCCGATTCTTTTCATATCATTCTAATTTTAACCCAAAGTTAGCAGGATATTTAAAAGTTGTATATACAAAAGGATTAGTGGTAAAATGGTTTGTTAATTGGTTAATGTGTTAATTTGCAGTAATGAATTTTTTAGCACATCTATACCTTAGTGGCGACAATACTTCGCTTAAAGTAGGAAATTTTATCGCAGACACGGTAAAGGGTAAAGCTTATCAACACTTTCCGCTAGACATTCAAAAAGGAATTTTGTTACACCGTTTTATTGATGATTTTACCGATAATCATCCCATAGTAGAAGAAACCAAAATCAGATTACGCCCAAAGTTCAGGAAATACAGCCCTGTAGTTGCTGATGTATTTTACGACCATTTTTTAGCTAAAAACTGGCAAGAATACCATCATTTGACATTAAAAAAATACGTAGCAGAAACTTACAAGGAATTAGACAGTCAAAAGCATCATTTTACTGAGCAATCAAAGCATATATTCCGATATATGAAACAGTTTGACTGGCTAAGCGGATATGCTAGTTTTATTGGTATTGGCAGAGCATTAACAGGCATGAGTAGAAGAGCCAGTTTTAAGAACAATATGCATTTAGCGGTTATTGACTTAAAGAAAGATTACTCACTTTACGAGAAAGAATTTCAGCTTTTTTTTGAGGATTTAGTTGCGGTTGTAAATGAAAGAATTTAATTAATACTTAAGCTTTAGAGTATGAAATATGTTTTTTTATCAATATTAGTAATTGCAATAACTAGTTCGTGTGAAGAAAAAAATACAAGCGATAACTGGGATTTAGAAAATGTAACTACTGTTGATTATAGCTCTCCAAAGGTAAAAGGAGCTATCAAATTTACTCAAGAAAAATTAGACTCATTTAATATTATGTATCTCCAATTCAGTAAAGATAGTTCGTTTTCCTTTTTTATTAGAACTAGCTTTACAGAAGACAAAATAACAGAACATATGTGGTGTAAAGTCTTAAATATTGACAGCAGTTTCATGAAAGTTAAGTTAGATAATATCCCTAAAGATATCAGAAACTATAATTACAAAGACACACTTCAAATTAAGCCTAATGTTATTGAAGATTTTCTAATATTAAAAAATGATACTATTATACTTGGTGGCTATATTGAAGAAAGCTTGAATTATGATTACTAGTTTTTTACTTCACTAACTTCTTGTACTTAAACTTAGTTATTTCTTCACCCAATCTTTTCTTTCTGTTTTCTTCGTAATCAGAAAAACCGCCTTCAAAGAAATATACATTAGCATCGCCTTCAAACGCCAGAATATGAGTGCAAATTCTGTCTAAAAACCATCTATCGTGAGAAATTACAGCGGCACAGCCTGCAAAGTTTTCCAAACCTTCCTCTAACGCTCTTAATGTGTTTACGTCAATATCATTGGTAGGCTCATCCAGTAACAATACATTCGCTTCGGTTTTCAAAGTCATGGCCAAGTGCAAACGGTTTCTTTCACCGCCCGATAAAACGCCTACTTTTTTGTTTTGGTCAGTACCTGAAAAATTAAACTTAGATACATAGGCTCTTGAAATAAAGCTTTGTCCGCCAACCTCAACTACTTCATGTCCGCCCGACACTACTTCCCAAACTGTTTTTTCAGGGTCAACTTCTTTATGGTTTTGGTCAACATAACCCACCTTAACGGTTTCTCCCACTTTAAACTCTCCCGCATCAGGCTTTTCCTCTCCCATTATCATTCTGAATAAAGTAGTTTTACCGGCACCATTCGGACCAATAATACCTACTATTCCGGCAGGTGGTAACTTAAACGATAGATTTTCAATCAATACTCTATCTCCATAAGCTTTAGAAATATTTATGGCTTCAATTACTTCATTTCCCAGTCTAGGACCATTTGGAATAAAAATTTCCAATTTAGCTTCTTTCTCTTTTGTTCCTTGCTTAAGTAAGTTTTCGTAATTGTTAATTCTTGCCTTAGCTTTAGACTGACGCCCTTTCGGATTCATTCTTACCCACTCTAGCTCTCTCTCTAATGTCTTTCTTCTTTTGCTTTCTTGTTTTTCTTCTTGCGCTAATCGTTTCGATTTCTGCTCTAACCAAGCACTATAATTTCCTTCCCAAGGAATACCTTCCCCTCTATCTAACTCTAATATCCAGCCAGAAACATTATCTAAGAAATAACGGTCATGCGTTACGGCAATTACAGTTCCTTCATATTGTTCCAAATGTTTTTCTAACCAAAAAATAGATTCGGCATCTAAGTGGTTGGTAGGCTCATCTAACAGTAAAATATCAGGCTTTTGTAATAACAATCTACAAAGCGCAACTCTACGTTTTTCCCCACCCGATAAGTTTTCAATGGTTCTGTCTGCATCCGGACAACGCAATGCGTCCATGGCTCTGTTTAACTTTACATCTAAATCCCATCCGCCCAGTTGTTCAATTTTATCTTGCAGTTTTGATTGTTCATTGATGAGTTTTTCCATCTTTTCAGGATCATCCATCACAGCAGGGTCTGCAAATTTTTCGTTTACCGCTTCATAAGCTCTTAAAGCTTCTACCACTTCCTTAGCTCCTTCCTCTACAATTTCACGAACAGTTTTACTAGGGTCTAATTCAGGTTCTTGAGGTAAATAACCAACAGTATAACCCGGAGAAAAAACCACATCGCCTTCATAGGACTTTTCAATTCCGGCAATGATTTTCATTAAGGTAGATTTACCCGAACCATTTAAACCGATAATACCAATCTTGGCTCCGTAGAAAAACGACAGGTAAATGTTTTTTAAAATCTGCTTTCCGGTGTTGAGGGTTTTACCCACTCCCGACATGGAAAATATTACTTTTTTATCGTCTGACATAGTTGTAAAAAATTGGGAGTACGAAGATAATAATTTGTCTATTAGAAAAAACGTAAACTAGTTTATTTCAAACCCTTTAGTCATAACCAAAAACCAATTATTTAACAAGTTTTCATTGTTATAGCTTTTGCGTTGTTGGGTGGTATAGTCAATCACTTTGCCGCCTGCAGCTTCTACAATGGCTTGTCCTGCTCCGGTGTCCCACTCCATAGTTGGAGCATATCTTGGATAAAATGCAGCCTTATTTTCTGCCACTAAACAAAACTTTAATGAACTACCCGCAGAAACCACTTCTACTTCTCCGTGTTTTGTTTTTAATGAATTAATGACTTCTTCGGTTTCAGCACTCATGTGTGAACGGCTAGCTACTACTTTTACTTTTCCGCTGTATGCTCCGTTTAAAATGATAGCATTTTTAGTAGCATCAGATAATGATTGAAATGGAGAACTAATATTATCTGCTTTGTAAGTTTTTCCTTCAAAAGCAAAAAATAATTCCTTGGTAACCGGCACATAAATTATTCCGGCTGAAGGAAAACCATTTTCAATAAAAGCAATGTTTACTGTAAACTGCCCGTTTCTTTTGATAAACTCTTTGGTACCATCTAATGGGTCAACCAGCCAAAATTGTTTCCAGTTTTTACGTTCTTCAAAATTGATTTCTCTTCCTTCTTCACTTAAAATCGGGTAGGTTCCTTCTAAGGCTTTTTTAATCACTAAATGTGAAGTTTTATCAGCTTGGGTAAGGGGTGATTTATCGTCTTTAAGTTCAACTTCTATGGTACTTTCGTAAACTTTAAGAATTGCCAAACCTGCTTCAATAGATGCATTAATTGCCGTTAAAAAATGTAATTCGTTAACCATTTTTATCTAAATTTTCTAAACCAAATTTATATTTATGCCAAACCCTTTCATGTAAATAATAGAGTGTCATTTTTGTAATTACTTCTATTCCCCCTACTTTCAAACCGGTCGTTGGATCTCCTGAAATAATCCATGCAATCAACATGGTATCAACTGTCCCCACTATTCTCCAGGTAATAGTTTTAGCAATATGCCGTTTAATGGACATAATGTTATTCCCCTTACTGTCTTTCTTATATCCATATTTAAACCAAGCTCTTTCATGCAGGAAATACAAAAGCATTTTTGTAATTACTTCAGTGCCCCCAATAGATAAACCGACTAATGCATTTCCTGATACTAACCAACCAATTATCATGGTATCAATTGTTCCAACAATTCTCCATGTCATTGTTTTGGCAAGATGCCTTTTTACAAGTAAATCGGTTGCCATATAAATTTAGTAAGAGGGTGAAGCACCTCCAATTTTTTCAATAGGATGCCAGGTAGTTTTTACTTCTTGTAATTTCAATATTTCGTAAGGATTTTCAAATTCATCCGCTAGTACTTCTTTGTCAGCATATATACTCACTCTTTTCATATTGGTTGCCGCATTTTTTTGAATCAATTCAATTTCCTTTTTATCAGTTCCACAATATACAATTGCATTAACATCCATGTGAGTTGAAAAATGCTCTACTAATTCTTTTCTAAAGCCTGTTAAGATATTTACCACTCCTCCCGGAACATCAGATGAGTTTAATACTTCAGCAAAAGTAATAGCAGTTAAAGGGTATTTTTCTGAAGCTAAAACAACTGATGAATTTCCTCCAGAAATTTGTGCCGCAATAACAGAAACCAATCCCAAAAGTGGTGAACTTTCAGGAGCAAATGATACTATAACACCCATAGGTTCGTTAACAGAAAAATTGAAATGTGAGGATGCAACAGGGTTGACACCGCTAAATACTTGCTGATATTTATCACACCATCCTGCAAAATAAACTAGTCTATCTACAGAAAAAACAACTTCTTTTTCTGCAACACTTTTTGAAATGCCCATTAATTGCATTTCTTCAATAAATTGAGTTTTCCTTCCTTCAAGTATTTCAGCAATTCTGTACAAAATCTGACTTCTGTTAAAAGCAGATTTCTCGTTCCATCCTTCTTGTGCTTTTCTAGCTACAACAACCGCTTCCCTAAAGTCCTTTCTGGAACATTGGCAAACATTAGCAATAGTTTTATTTGCAACTTTTAGTTTATAATATCTACCGGATTCAGTTCTTGGGAACTTCCCTCCAATGTATATTTTATATGTTTTTAATACTTCCAAACGCATCTTTTTAATTATCTAATTATAAAATTGGCTTATTATCTCATTAATCAAATTTTAAATAAGCTGAAAGACCATGCAATCCACCTTCTCTTCCGTAACCACTTTCTTTAAATCCTCCGAAAGGTGAAGTAGGATCAAACTTATTGTATGTATTTGCCCAAACCACTCCGGCCTTCATTTTAGAAGTAACATTAAAAATCTTACTTCCTTTATCTGTCCACACTCCTGCTGACAAACCAAATGGTGTGTTATTAGCTTTTGCAATAACTTCATCCACAGTTCTAAATGTCTGTACAGCTAGCACAGGTCCAAAAATTTCTTCCTGAGCAATTCTATCGCTTTGCGCTACATTTTCAAACAAAGTAGGCTTGCACCAAAATCCTTTTTTAGGTAAAAAACATTCTGATTGAAAAATTTGGTTGCCGTCTTTTTTACCAATGGCAATATACTTCTCAATGGTTTTTAATTGCTCTGAAGAATTAATTGCACCTATATCTGTATTCTTATCCATTGGGTCACCAACAATTAAGCTTTTCATTCTCCACTTTAGTTTTCTGATTACTTCATCATAAACCGATTCTTGAACAAACAGTCTTGATCCTGCACAACATACATGACCTTGATTAAAATAAATTCCATTAATAATTCCTTCAACAGCTTGATCAATTGGGGCATCTTCAAATATGATATTGGCTGCTTTTCCTCCCAATTCAAGCGTTGCTTTTTTGTTTGTCCCGGCAATTGCTTGTTGTATAATTTTTCCAACGTTAGTAGAACCCGTAAAA
Organism: Bacteroidia bacterium; assembly: GCA_030426475.1. Taxonomy (GTDB): domain Bacteria; phylum Bacteroidota; class Bacteroidia; order Flavobacteriales_E; family Vicingaceae; genus CALALS01. The sequence goes on along the minus strand of JAUHYR010000013.1, from coordinate 28,827 downwards.
GCAATTTTATCAATATCCGGATGATTAACTATTGCTGCTCCTGTTTTTCCTGCTCCCGTAATAATATTTACAACCCCATCAGGCAATTCAGCCTCCTGAATAATCTCCGCTAATTTTAATGCGGTTAAAGGTGTTGTTTCAGCAGGTTTTAAAACCACTGTATTTCCGGTTGCAAGTGCAGGAGCTATTTTCCATGCAGCCATTAGCAAAGGAAAATTCCAAGGAATAATTTGTCCGGCTACGCCATAAGCTTTAGGCTTACGCATTGGAAAAGCATATTCTAATTTGTCTGCCCAACCTGCATAATAAAAGAAATGATTAGCTGCTAACGGCACATCAACATCTCTAGATTCTCTGATTGGTTTACCACCATCCATTGACTCAATTACTGCAAATTCTCTGGCACGCTCTTGAATCATTCTAGCAATTCTGTAAATGTATTTTGCACGTTCCTTTGCAGAAATTTTACTCCATGTTTTGTCATAGGCTTTTCTAGCTGCCTTTACTGCAATATCTACATCTTTTTCATTTGCTTCAGCAACTTCTGATAATACAGATTCATTTGCGGGATTAATGGTTTTAAAATACTTCCCATTAGAAGGTTTTACCCATTTTCCATTGATAAAAAGATTGTATCTTTTTTCAATAGTTGCACTACTTGAACTTTCAGGTGCTGGAGAATAATTCCAGTTTTTATCTTTTGTTTTTTTACTCATCTCTTAATCAATTGAAAAGTAATCGGATGATTGATAGTTTCCTGTTTTTTGTTTTACCAATTGCATTAATACATCATTAGCCAATCGGCTTGCGCCAAATCTAAACCAATGATTATTTAACCAATCTTCTCCCATTACTTCTTTTACCATAACTAAATAATGTAATGCAGATTTTGCAGTAGAAATTCCACCGGCAGGTTTCATTCCTACCATTCTTCCTGTCTCAAAATAATAATCTCTAATTGCCTCTAACATACACAGCACAACCGGCATAGTTGCAGCTGGCGATATTTTTCCGGTAGATGTTTTAATGAAATCAGCTCCGGCATACATAGCAATATCACTAACTCTCCTCACAGCATCAAAAGTTCCCAACTCACCTGTTTCTAATATAACTTTTAGTCTGGCTTTTCCGCAAGCTTCTTTAATTGTTGCTATTTCGTCAAACACAAAATTGTATTCTCCCTCATGAAATTTACCTCTTGAAATCACCATATCAATTTCATCAGCACCATTATCAACTGCATATTTTGTATCAGCAATTTTTACTTCTAAAGTTGATTGACCTGCAGGAAATGCTGTAGCAACTGAAGCAACTTTTACTCCTGAACCTTTTAACGATTCTTTTGCAACTTTAACAAGTGTTGGATAAACACAAACTGCGGCAACCGTTGGCAAATCAGAATAATTCTCATGTAAATGCATCGCTTTTGTGCATAGCTGTCGCACTTTATTTTCAGTATCAGCACCTTCTAAAGTAGTTAAGTCAATCATACTTAAAACCGTTTTTAGATCTTCTACTTTAGACTCTGTCTTTATACTTCGGGTTTTAAACCTATCTGTCCGTTCAATTACACCAACTTGGTCAACTCTTTTTGATAAAGAAAAATTTGGTCTTATTTTGTTTTTTGATTTCATCTAATGTTATGAAAGTCCAAATATATCGGAAATTTTGGTAAATATCTTTCCTACAGGGAATATAGATTAAGCTTTACTTCCTCCATCTTATTGAATGCTTATCTTTGCAGGCTTGAATTCGTTTATCTACATAAAAACTATTTTAAGAAACGGCCAAAAGAAATTGGTTGATATTGCCATATACTCAGAAGATGGCGAAGAGTTGATTACTGAAATAAACCCTGAAAGTAAATTAAGCCAAGAGGAAGAAGAAGATTTATTTCTTAAAAACCATGATATTGTTCGCTCTCCTAAGTTTTATCAATTAGCAAAACGCATTATTCAACTGACTGAAAACAAGATTTTAATTGGCTTTGAAACAGAAAACATATATACTATTTTAAAAGGAGAATTTGAACAATTAGGATTTGATTTTAAATGCTCTTATTTATCTATTCAGTCATTGGTTGAAAAAATATTTCCTGAAATTAAAGAATTTGACTTTATAGATGTATGTATGGCTTTTCAAGTTAAAATTGAAAATCAAAAAAAGTCAGACTCCCATTGTAAAGCTTTAATTGAGCTTTATCAAAAACTAACTAAGCTCATTTATAAAGAAAAAATTGAAGGAGAAATAATAGGTATAAAAGAAGAAGCTCAAATTAAAATAAGCGACTCTACTATCCAGTCTCTTCCCAAAAAGGAAGCTTTGTATAAATTATTCAATAAAAACCATCACCTGGTTTATTGTGGTATTAGTAATAATTTACAGCAATCCATCTCTGACCTGTTTGATGAAAAAAATCAATGGGCAAATCAAATTTTGAAAGAAATATCCAGTTATATTTCTTACGATGAAACGGGTAGTGAACTCATTGGTTTTTTAAAGCAACATGAAATAATTTCTCAAAAAAATCCAATGCATAATAAAGTTGGCAAAAAGGATTTATTCAGTTATGGTATTCGTTCCTATTTTAACAAAGAAGGCTATATTAATTTAGAGGCAGGGGACATTATCAATTCTGAAAATAAAAAAATAATGTTTACCTCTCTTGATTTCGCTAAAAGTTCTCTAGCTAAGGTAATTGACAAATACCATCTATGTCCGAAATTGTGCAATGTTTATAAAACCAAAGGAGGCTGTTATAATTACGGCATAGGAAGCTGCAAAGGAGCCTGTGTAAACGAAGAAAATCCAAAAGAATATAATAAAAGAGTAGATAAAGCTTTACAATCTTTAAGTTTTAAGGCACCTAACTTTTTTGTAATTGATAAAGGAAGAAACTCAGAAGAAAAGGCTATTGTGCTTGTTGAAAGGAATAAGTATAAAGGCTTTGGATATATCCCTTCTAAACATATTAGTAAGGATGTTAAACTACTAAAGACATTTATTCAACCGCAAAAGCACGATAATTTTATCGGCCAGATGATTCGTAACTACATTGTTGCAAAAGACGTAGAACAGGTCATAGAGTTTTAATTAAATTCCTTACAATTTCGCATCGTGTTTTCCGTTTAATATTTTATGGAAAAAATGTGTTAACAACATCTAAATTAGGTCAATTGAAATCAATTACCGATATTTGTATGTTGCGTATTCTATCTAAGTTTTGAGAGTTATTAACAAGATATTAACAATCAGCTTGTTGTCAGTGCTTTTTCTGGCGCCTGCCACCCTATTTTCTCAATGGAAACTGGACGTTGTGGGTATGGTGAAAAAAGAAGAAGATAAGAAGCGTATGGAAGGTGCTGTTATTGAAGTTTACAGAAACGGAAAACTTGTAAACACCATCACTACTCCTTCTGATGGGAAATTCACCATTCCTCTTGATCCTGATGGAGATTACAAATTAAATTTCACTAAACCCGGGCATGTCTCCAAAAACATTTTTGTTTCAACAAAAGGGGTAAACCCTGAAGATGCAAAATACGGATTTGAATTCCCTATGGAAATGAATTTATTTGAAGAAATTCCGGGATTAGATGTTTCTATTCTAAAACAGCCATTAGCAAAAATTAGATTTGACCCTAACGTTGGCTATTTTGATTATGATGTAGAATATACCAAATCCATCCAGAAGGAAATTGACAGGCTAAAAGATGAATTAGCAGCCAGACTAAAAGAAGAAGAAGAAAAGCGAAAAAAACGAGAAGCAGAATATGCGGCAGCTATTTCTGCTGCCGACAAAGCTTACTCTAAGCAAGATTGGCAAACGGCAAAAACAGAATACAATAAAGCAAAAACCGTAAAACCAAACGAAACTTATCCACAAACTAAGCTGGATGAAATTCAAAAAATATTGGATAAAAATGCTGCTGCTCAAGAGCAGTACTTACAGATTATTGCCAAAGCAGATAAGGCCTTTAACGAACAAAAGTATGCCGATGCCAAAGCAGCTTACAATGAAGCATTAGCAGTAAAACCAAGAGACGAATACCCGGCAAACAAACTAAAAGAAATTGAAACACTCTTAGCTCAACAACAACAGTTAGAGGCCGATTATAAAAATTACATATCAAAAGGAGATGCTGCTTTAGTTGCAAAAAAGTATGAGGAAGCAAAAAGTAATTTTAACAGTGCACTTGGCATTAAATCAAATGAACAGTATCCAAAAGACAAGCTGGCTGAAATTGAAGCCATTCTTGCTGAACTTAACAAAGAAAAATTAGAAAAAGAAAAAAGAGAAAAAGAATATCAAGCTGCTATTGCGCAAGGAGATAAGTTATTTAGCACACAAGAATGGGAATTGGCAAAATCAGCCTACCAAGAAGCCGAAAAAATAAAGCCGGAAGAATCCTATCCGAAAACTAAAATCAAAGAAATAGATGATGCATTAGCCAATGCAAAAGCCCTTGACGAACAATACAAAGGAATAATAGCTAAAGCTGATCAATTGCTTGCCAGTGAAAAATGGAATGAAGCCAAATCAGAGTACCAAAATGCATTAAATCTAAAACCAAAGGAACAATATCCTGTTACAAAGATTTCTGAAATAGATGCTAAACTTGCCGAAATAGCAGCTAATGAAAAAGCCGAACAAGAAAAAGAAAAGCAATACAACGAATTAATTGGCAAAGGTGATTTTTCTTTCAAAAATGAAAATTATGAAGAAGCTAAAAACTTCTTTACCCAAGCATCCAATTTAAAAGAAAACGAACAATACCCAAAAGATAAACTGACTGAAATAGACAAGATATTAGCTGAACTTGCAGCCAAACAGAAAGAACAAGAAGAGCTTGACAAGCAGTATACTGACTTAATTGCAAAAGCAGACCAGTTTTTCAAAGATAAAAACTATGAAGAAGCAAAAAGCTCTTATCAATTTGCTTCAGATGTAAAAGAAAAAGAACAATATCCTAAAGATAAAATTTTAGAAATTGAGAAAATCCTGACTGAACTGGCTGCTAAAGAAAAAGCTGAAAAGGAGTTAACAGAAAAGTACAATTCACTTATTGCACAAGCAGATGCCGATTTTGGTGATAAAAATTACGACAAAGCTAAATCTTCCTACCAAGAAGCAGCAAAGCTAAAACCTGAAGAGAAATACCCGAAAGACAAAATAAAGGCAATTGATGACTTGCTTGCTAATCTAGCGGTAGATGAAAAATATAAAAACATCATAACAGAAGCTGATAGATTATTAGCTGCGCAAAACTTAGAATCGGCAAAAGATAAATACAATGAAGCATTAGCGGTTAAATCAACCGAACAATATCCGAAAGATAAAATAAAAGAAATTGAAGCCTTAATTTCTAAGAAAAAAGAGGAAGAAGAAATTGCTATTACAATGGCAAAAAAAGATGAAGATTATAACAGATATATTCAAGAGGCAGATAGAAACTTTGGAAATTGGGAATATGAATTAGCTAAATCAGCTTATGAAAAGGCATTGGTAGTAAAACCCGATGAGCAGTACCCTAAAACCAAAATTGAAGAAATAGATAAAATTTTGGCTGAAAAACAAAAGGAACTTGAAGCACAAAAAGAAAAAGAATTAGCCGCAAAAGAAAAAGAACAGCAATACAAAGATTTCATTGCCAAAGCAGATGATTTCTTTGCAAGTAGTGAGTATGAAAAGGCAAAAGAAAATTACAACTCTGCCCTTGGCATTAAGCCAATTGAAGTTTATCCAAAAACCAAAATTGAAGAGATAGATAAAATTTTAGCAAAAATAGCTGCTGAAAAAGCCGAAAAAGAAACATTGGAAAAACAATATAACGACCTAATAGCTAAAGCGGATATTGATTTTGGAAATGAGAATTACGAAGCAGCGAAGAAAGGCTATCAATTTGCATTAGACGTTAAGCCTAAAGAATCTTATCCGAAACAAAAGATTGACGAAATCAATAAGAAATTAGAGGAAATTGCTAAAAAGGAAAAAGAGGATAAATTAGCAGCAGAAGCTGAACAAAAGAAAAGAGAGTATTATCAAGCATTGATTGCACAAGCTGACGAAGAATTCGCTAAAAAAGAATACGACAAAGCAAAAGGAAGCTATGTTCTCGCTTCATCTGTAATGCCCGATAAAGATTATCCAAAACAGAAAATAACTGAAATTGAGCAAATTTTAAAAGATCTTGCCAACCAACAAAATAACCAAGAGAAGATTGAAATTGAAATGGCAAAAAAGGACGAAGAGTATCGTCAACTTATTGTAAAAGCAGACGGTTCCTTTGGTGCTAAAAATTATGAAGATTCAAAAAGTAAATATCAAGAAGCACTGGGAATAAAACCTAATGAGCAGTATCCAAAAGATCAGATAGTTAAAATTGACAGAATACTTGCTGAAATTGAAGCAGAAAAATTAGCCAATCAACAACTAACTGAGCAAGAAAAGGCTTTAAATGAACAATACAAAAACTTAATCACTCAAGCCGATGCAGCTTTTAGTAATAAAGAATACCAAAATGCCATTTCAATATATACTCAGGCAAATAATTTAAAGCCACTAGAGAAATATCCTCCGGCTAAAATTTCAGAAATTGAAAAGATTCTGGCACAAATAGAAGCAGAAAAACTAGCACAACAAAAATCAGAAGCAGAGAAAAAACTTTTAGACGATAATTATAATAATATGATTGCTGAAGCTGACGGTGCCTTTGATTCTGAAAGTTACAATAGTGCTATTTTTTACTACAAAGAAGCTTTAAAACTTAAGCCGGCAGAAGTTTATCCGAAAAATAGAATTGATAAAATCAATATGCTTCTTGCACAAAAAGACAACAAGCAAAATACCAATACTAATACTAACGACAATGTGGTAATTGACTATGGCCCAAGCAAATCTGTGGACGATAAGCAAGAAAAAGAAATTGAAAAAATGCTGGCTGACCTTGCTAAAAAACGTGAAGAAGAAAAAACAAAATCAATGCAAGCATACATTGATGCTCAAAATCAGCAACAGCAAGATATGATTAAGAATGCTGAAGACAGAAGAAAAAACAATTTTGATGAATTACTTGCCGTTAACGAACAAATCATAAAAGAAACACAAGCTCAGTTTAAAGAACATACAAGAAAAGTTCAGCAACATGAAGATTTCTCTCAAAGAGTAAAGGAATTGGAAGAACAACGCATGGAAAAAAGCAGACAGCAAAGAAAAGCGGCCGAAAAAGAGTTAAAAGAGATTCAAGAAAAATATGACCAGCTCAGAGAGGACAGATACAAGAAAATGCTAGAAAATGATAAGGTAGTTGTTGAGATGCAAAAGAATGTCACAGAACAGCAAAATGATTTGATTGCTACACAACAACGAAAAACAAATAATGCTGTAAAATTAATGGAGCAACAAGAAAAAAGTTGGCAAGAATTTTTAGCAGAAACCAGAGAACGCCATAAAGAAAAAGACAACTATTTCTTTGAAGTTCAAGACGAACAACAAGAGATGAAGTTAGCTATGATTGACAAACATCAAACGCAACAAGAAATCAATCAAAGACAAGTTGAAAAAATGCAAAAAGACATTGCCGACAAAGTGGCTTATCAATATCAACTTTGGGAACAAAAAGAAGAAAGTGTAAAGAAACTACAGGCTTCAGTAGATAAGCAACAACAAGACCTTATTCAGGTTAATTTCAACAAAACTAAAACCAATGCTGAAAAAATTGTTGACCAAAGAATTGACCAACAAAGAATGGCTAAAAATTTAAGAGACAACGCAAAAAAAGGTGACAGAACAGTTGAAGAACAAGAAAAAGCATATCAAGAAGCACAACAACAAAAAATAAAAGAACATCAACAAAAAACACAAGACTATAACCAGCAGTTGTTAGATTACGCCAAGCAACTGGCATCAGAAGCTGCCGCAAGAAGTATAAAATATCAAAGCCAATACAACTATATAGCTGCCAGACAGGCAGACATTGACGCTTATCAAAATGAATTAATAGATAGAAATAAAGCAAAAACCCTTGAAAACGTTAACTTAACTTACTATAGAGGTGAAGAACAACCTAAAAATAGTGATTTAGCTAAAGTAAGTCCGCAAGGAGTTACAGAAAAGAAATACGAAGAAGGAAATGCTATTATTTTAGAAAGAATTGTAGTTAAAGGAGAAAAAGCTGACGTTTATAAAAAAATACACTATACATGGGGTGGAGTATATTATACTAAAAACGACAGAAACATTACCGAAGCCCTTTGGAACACTGAAACTCTAGGTAAATAATAAATTTACTGTTTTACGAATACGTAAGTCTGCGTATATATTTCCTACCATTCATATTTTACTTTTACCAAAAATTTAAAATCAATTTATATTTATTATGAAAACAATCTATCTATTCCTTAGCCTATTCATTTTTAGCGGTACATCTGTATTTAGTCAAGTTGGTGAAGTATGGCCAATAGTGTCCAGCCAAAATTTTGATTTAGATGAAAATTACCAAATCACAAAAGAACATGAAACCAAAACTATGTGTAGCTTTTTTATGTTTATCAATAACAATGAATTTTTACACGCTACTGACAATATTACCTCACTATATAAAATAATTAAAAGGTCTGAAGATGAAACCGGAGCAATGGTTTACACCGTTGCCAGTGAAGTAGGCAATGTATATACCTACTCGTTTAGTAAAACCAAAAAAGATGTAATTATTTTCACGAAAAAGGGATACGGAATTTATTACAAATGCTTAACTCCTTACAATACGACTGTATTCGAAAATATTAATAAATAATCTTTAAAGCTCTGTGATATTTTACAGAGCTTTTACTTTGATTTCAACAAATCTCTTATTTCCGTTAGTAATACTTCTTCTTTAGTTGGCTCAGGCGGAGCAGATGGCGCCTCCTCTTTTTTCCTCTTCATTTTATTTATTGCCTTAATTACTAGAAACATAAAAAACGCCACAATTATAAATTCAAGTGTTACCCCAATAAAATCTCCGTATTTTATAGCAACTTCAGCAGCAACTTCATTTCCTTCAGCATCAATTTGAGCCTTTTTCAAAATCATCTTCCATTGCCCCATATTTTTGCCCTGAATTAAACTTACAACAGGCATCACCATACCTTGAATAAATGAATTGGCAACCTCCTTAAACGCAGCACCCATCACAAAACCAACAGCCAAATCAACCAAATTGCCTTTCATGGCAAACTCTTTAAACTCTTTAATAAATCCCATTTTCTATATTTTTATTTTGGCCGAAATTTAAAAAGAATAGTTAAATCATTGAAAAACTTATTATAAGCTATATAATTTAATCTATATTTAGCCTTTCTAAAAGTGGATAAAAACGACTATATATTCATTACCAAGCTCAGCGAAGTTGAGCAGATACTCGAACCTTTCAACATTATTGAAAATGATGTGGTGGTATTGGTTGATGAAAACACTTTAAAATATTGTTGGCCACTATTAATTAATGAAAATCCTTCTCTATCAAAAGCCGAAATTATTGAAATTGAAAGCGGAGAACAAAACAAAAATATCTCCATTTGCTATCAAATATGGGAAACCCTATCTCAATTTAATGCCAACAGAAATACTTTATTTATAAATTTAGGAGGAGGTGTTATTTGTGATATGGGAGGTTTTATAGCCTCTACTTACAAAAGAGGAATACCATTTATTAATATACCTACTACCCTGCTTGCTCAAGTAGACGCCTCTATTGGCGGAAAAACAGGAGTTGATTTAAATCAACAAAAAAACATGATTGGCACATTTTCACAAGCCAAAAAGACTATCATTTTTCCCGGATTTTTATCCACATTACCCGAAAATCATTTAAAATCCGGATTTGCGGAAATGCTAAAACACGCACTAATATCAGATAAGGATTATTGGGAAAAACTTATAAAAGTTAATTCTCAAAAACTATCCAAAAAAGAAATAGAACATTCCGTTCAAATAAAAAACAAAATTGTAGCATCAGATATGTTCGAAAAAGGTGAAAGAAAAATATTAAACTTTGGCCATACTATTGGTCATGCAATAGAATCCTTTTCACTTGAGAACCCAGATTATTCATTATTACATGGAGAAGCCGTAGCCATTGGAATGATATGCGAAAGTTATCTTTCTAATCAATTCAATACCTTAAGTGACAATGAATTTGAAATGATAGAAAAAAATGTTTCTAATCACTTTTCTAAATATAATTTCTTAGAAACCATTCATTTTCATCGGTTAATTGAGCTAATGAAAAACGATAAAAAGAATAGCTCTAATAAAATCAACTTTACCTTATTAAATAAAATTGGTGAGGCCAGCTTTAACCATGAAATTGAAATTGAACAAATTATCAATGCTCTAGAATACTACATTGCTTTAAAATGATTCTTCACTCACCAAAAAGCAAAAAAATAAATAGTAAAATCAATCTGCCCGCTTCTAAAAGCATTAGCAACAGAGCATTAGTTATACAAGCGCTTTGCAAAGAGTCTTTTAAAATACACAACCTTTCTGTTGCTGAAGACACTCAACTAATGCTTAATGCGTTAAATAATTCTGGAAAAACAATTGATATCGATCATGCCGGAACCTGTATGCGGTTTTTAACTGCATATTTTATAGCTACTCAACAAAATAAAATTATTAGCGGTAGCAACCGAATGAAGCAGCGACCAATTGAAATTTTAGTGGATGCTTTAAAAAGCATTGGTGCAGAAATAAATTACCTTGAAAGTGAGGGCTTCCCTCCTATCGAAATTATATCAAGTAAAATTTCAGGAAATAAAATTAGTTTACCAGCCAATGTAAGCAGTCAATATATTTCGGCTCTTTTATTAATAGCTCCAATCCTTCCCAACGGACTACAAATTAATTTTGAAACAGAAAAAGTTTCAGAAGCCTATATTGATATGACCTTAAAAATGCTAAATTATTTTGGAGTTAAGTACTTACAAAATAGTTCATCTATTACTATTTCTAAACAATATTATAGTGCAAAAGAATTTTCAGTTGAATCTGACTGGAGTGCTGCATCTTATTGGTATAGCTTTTTAGCATTTTCTGATATTGGTAGTAAAATAACTCTACTTGGTTTACATAAAGATAGTTTACAAGGAGATTTAGTAGTTAAAGATATCTATAAAGATTTTGGAGTCGAAACAAAATTTATAGCTGATGGAGTAATGATAGAAAAAGTAAATAATAACTGTCCCGAAGAGTTTGAATACGACTTTTCAAATTGCCCTGATTTGGCGCAAACACTTGCAGTAACAAGCGCTATTCTATGTAAAAAATCTTTACTAAAAGGATTAAAAACACTCAACATAAAAGAAAGTAAAAGGGTAATTGCTCTTGAAAACGAATTAAAAAAAATAGGACTTATTACTCATGCAACATCAGAGACTTTAGAGATAATTAATAATGGTATTTTACCTCCTACTATTCCATTTGAAACTTATAACGATCACCGAATGGCTATGTGCTTAGCACCTTTAAGTTTTACATTCAATGAAATAGAAATTAAAAACCCGGAAGTAGTAAATAAATCTTATCCGAATTTTTGGGAAGATATAAATTTACTCATGTAACCCAATTTCAATTCCCACACTTATTCTACTTAACTCGGGATAAATATATGAGGGTAAAAACATATCCGACAGTCGATAATTAGCATAAATTAAAACATGCCCTATTCCCATTCTGGCAGTCAACCCATAATGATAGTCTTGAATATAAACCAAACCTCTGTTTAATACATCTGTTTTAGAACCTCCTGCAGGAGTTGCTACACTGTACTTATTATGCGCCTGATGTTTTGTCCGGTATGTCCACCCGCCATAGCCACCAATATCTAACACCTTCCCCATTTGAATTCCCCTCTTTTTATGAAATGTAATTCTTAAGTAAGGAGAAAAATCAAGATTATTTAGGATTAACTTTTCTCTATCATGTAAAACTCTATTTGGGAAAAATTTGGCAGAATCTTGCTTTAAATGAAATGCCTGATAATAATACCCTATCTGTGCACCAACATGAAGCCAATTAGTAATTCTCTGCTTAAAACGATATCCCAATAAAAATTCAGACGACTTTCCATAAATTAAATCAGCACCAACACCTTCATTTTCACCAACTTTAAACCCATAAGCAATATACCACCAACCGTATGTTCTGGAACTTGGTCCTGTTTCAGCTATATATTTCTTATCATGATGAAAAAGAGAATCATTATTTTGAGAAAATAAATTGTAACATAATAAAAGACTAAATACTAGTAAATAGTTAGCTTTTATAAAAATTTTATTCGGTTTCATGTATCAAATCATTAACTTTACGTATAAATACCTATTTAAAATTTAAATGCGTAAGTATTTTCACCTAATTCTTTTTCTTTTTTTCACCCATTCAATAAATGCAACTATATGTCGTTCTCAGATTGATGGCAACTGGAGTAACATAGCTACTTGGGCTTGTGGGGCTGTACCTGGTTGCTATGATACAATAATTATAAATCATATAGTCACTATTACCAGTTCCGTTAATCTTAATAGCTGTTCAAAGGTAACATTAATTGTTAATGATTCTCTAGTTTTTAACAGTGGACAAAAATTAGAATTACCCTGTGGTTCATCTGTATATATTAGTTCTACTGGTTGGCTAATTCCGCTAGGACCCACAAGTGGATCAAGCCAGTCGAATAGAATACGAATATGTGGAAATGTGGTTTGGAAATCAGGAGATGGTCCTATGGGTGGAACAACAGTATTAGATATCAGCCTTCTAAGTTTTACCGGAAAATTAAATGGCTCTCAAGTTGATTTAAAATGGGAAACTATCTCAGAAGTCAATAATTCTCATTTTATTATTGAATCTTCAGTCAATGGATATGATTTTCAGTTTTTAGCTAAAGTAGATGGAGCAGGAAACTCCAATACAACATTATCATATAGTTGCGTTGACAAAAACCCAACAATAGGTACAAATTATTACCGACTTAAGTCTGTTGACTTTAATTCAGTAACTAAAAATGAAGGCGTTGTATCAGTTAACTACAATGAATTTGATTTTAGCTTTTATCCGAACCCTTTTAGAGATGACATTAATATTTCAGTTGACGGCTCCTATGACTATCTTACATTACAGATATATAATATTTTAGGAGAATATGTTTCCGAACTGACACTTAACGGTGGAGATACATATAAAATATCAAAAGAAGAATTGGGTATTACGGCAAAAGGAAGTTATTTCCTTGTTCTTTACCCCAATTCCAATTATCATTTAGCTTCCAAAAAAATTATTAATCACTAAATAGTAAATCCTACTATTTTTCTTTTTCTTTGAAAAATGATAGTAGATTTAAGAAGTGATACGGTTACCAAGCCAACAAAAGAAATGCTTGAAGCCATGTTTTCGGCTGAAGTTGGGGATGATGTTTTTGTTGAAGATCCCACAATAAATAAACTAGAAGAAAAATCAGCACAACTTTTTGGATTTGAAGCAGGATTGTTTTGCCCTTCCGGAACAATGACCAACCAAATTGCCATTAAAGTTCATTCCAACCCTCCGGGTGAAGTTATTTGTGATTTTAGATATCATATTTATCAATATGAAGGCGGTGGAATTGGTTTTAACTCAGGGCTTAGTGCGAGACTCATTCATTCAAAAGATGGTTTACTTACAGCCAATCAAATTGAAGAATGTATTAACCCAGATGATGTTCATAAAGCAGAAACACAATTAGTAAGCTTAGAAGATACTTGCAACAGAGGTGGAGGAAATTACTATGATATTGAAGAAGTTAAAAAAATAAAAGATTTATGTAATCAATACAATTTACCATTACACTTAGATGGTGCTAGAATTTTTAACGCTTTAGTGGAAACAGGTGTTCAACCAAATGAGTTATCTAATTATTATAACTCTGTTTCGGTTTGTCTGTCAAAAGGTCTTGGATGTCCCGTAGGAAGTGTATTGTTGGGTAATAAAGATTTTATAAAAAAAGCTCGTAGAATTAGAAAGATATTTGGTGGCGGAATGCGTCAGGGTGGCTTTATGGCAGCAGCCGGAATTTACGCTCTTGACAACAATATAAGCCGATTAAAAGATGATCATAAAAAAGCTAAAGAAATAGCTAACACACTTAAAAACTTACCTTTTGTAAAACATATTGAAACACCACCAACCAATATTGTTATTTATCAGTTAGAAGGAAATATCGCTAAACAACAAGTTGAAAAGCTTAAAGAGAAAGGAATTTTAGCTTACCCCATTACACCCGATTCGGTAAGAATGGTTACCCATTTAGATATTACGGACGAAATGGTAGAATATACTTGCAAACAACTTGCTAACAGCCTTTAAAAAGTCTTTTGTAAGCCCTATATTTGCAACACAATTAACTACCATATTAATCTAAAAAATCATTCTAATGCCAAAAGTTCATAATTACAGTGCGGGACCATGCGTATTACCTCAAGAAGTATTAAAAAAAGCTTCTGAGGCAATAGTAAACTTCAATAATCTTGACTTATCATTAATAGAAATCTCTCACAGAAGTAAAGATTTTGTAGAGGTAATGGAAAATGCAAGAGCTCTCGTTAAGGAATTGCTTGGCGTACCCGAAGGGTATCAAGTTTTGTTTTTACAAGGCGGAGCTAGCTTAGGGTTTTTAAAAGTTCCGTTTAATTACATGAAAGAAAATGGTAGTGCTGCCTACACCAAAACAGGAACTTGGGCTAATAATGCCATTAAAGAAGCCCAAGCATTTGGAAACGTTAATATTTTAGGTTCCTCAGAAGATAAAAACTTCAATTACATTCCTAAGGGATATGAAATTCCTAATAATGTAGATTACTTTCATATCACTTCAAACAATACTATTTTTGGAACTCAGGTTAAAGAATTTCCAAAAAGTCCTGTTCCGATGATTTGCGATATGTCCTCCGACATTTTTAGTAGAAAAGTTAATGTTTCTGATTTTGCCATGATATATGCTGGAGCACAGAAAAATATGGGTCCTGCAGGTACAACCGTTTATATCATAAAAGAAGATTTATTAGGTAAAAACGGTAGAAACATTCCTACCATGCTTGATTTTAGAACACACATTAAAAAAGACAGCATGTTTAACACGCCTCCTGTTTTTGCCGTGTATGTATCAATGCTTACACTACAATGGTTAAAAGATTTAGGCGGAGTTGAAGCCATTCAAAAAATCAATCAACAAAAAGCTGATTTACTGTACAACGAAATAGACAGAAACGCTCTATTTGAAGGAACAACAGCAAAAGAAGACCGTTCAAACATGAACGCCACTTTTGTATTAAAAGATGAAGCTCATACAAATGCTTTTAATGAAATGTGGAAATCTGCAAACATTAGTGGAATTAAAGGTCATCGTTCAGTTGGCGGTTACAGAGCATCAATGTATAATGCTTTATCGCTGGAAAGTGTTCAGGCATTGGTTGATGTTATGAAAGAATTAGAAAATAAATTAGGTTAATCTATAAAAGAATTTAATCATGAAAATTTTAGCGAATGATGGAATTTCCCCATCAGGAAAAGAAAAATTAGAAGCAAACGGATACACTGTTATTACCGATAAAGTTGAACAAGCCAACCTAGTAAATTACATCAATGAAAATAACATATCGGCTTTGTTAGTTAGAAGTGCCACAACAGCAAGAAAGGATTTAATTGATGCTTGTCCAAATTTAAAATTCATAGGCAGAGGCGGTGTTGGAATGGACAACATTGATGTAGCTTATGCTAAAGAAAAAGGACTAACCGTTAAAAACACTCCTGCATCATCTTCTCAATCTGTCGCAGAATTAGCCATTTCACACTTATTTTCACTTTCAAGAGGTGTGTATGATGCTAACAGACAAATGCCAACAAACGGATTAGAAAAATTCAAAGATTTAAAGAAAAAATACGGAAAAGGAATTGAACTAAGAGGCAAAACAATTGGTATCATAGGTTTTGGAAGAATCGGTCAATCATTAGCTAGTTACGCATTGGGGCTGGGAATGAATGTTATCTTCCATGATCATTTTGTAGAGAAAGCTGAAATTACAATTTCTATCAATAATAAAGACATTAGCGTTTCTTTAAACGGTTCATCATTTGAAGACGTAATTTCAAAATCAGATTTTATTAGCCTTCACGTTCCAAAACAAGCAGATGGAAAAGCAGTAATCGGCTCTGAAGAATTTTCAAAAATGAAAGATGGCGTTATTGTAATTAATCTTGCCAGAGGTGGCGTAATTGATGAAACTGAATTAATAAAAGCCTTAGACAGCGGTAAAGTGGCAGGCGCTGGATTAGATGTTTTTGAAAATGAACCCACTCCAAACGAAGCTTTGTTAAAACATCCAAAAATTTCATTAACGCCTCACATTGGTGCAGCTACTGTTGAAGCACAAGACAGAATCGGTACTGAATTAGCGGATTTAATTATGGAGGCATTACCGCTTCAGCATGAAGTTTAGAGCATTTAAAGCTTACCGGCCTGCTACTGATAAAGTTCATTTAATTGCATCAAGGTCTTACATTACCTATTCTAAAAAAGATTTAACTCAAAAGTTAGAGAGTAACCCTTTTAGCTTTTTGCATGTCATAAACCCTGACTTTAATGCAACTAAAAAAATACAAGGAAAAGCTAAACTAAAAGCCATTCGTAATAAATTTGAAGAGTTTATTAATGAGCATTTTCTTATTCAAGACCAGCAGAAAAGTTTCTACCTATACAAACAAATAAAAGAAGGATTTAGCTGTAGAGGACTAATCGGCTGCAGTAGTGCGAAAGATTACCAGGATGGTAAAATAAAAATACATGAATCTACACTTACCGTTAGAGAAAGAAAATTAAAGGAATATACAGACGTAGTTAAAATTCATGCCGAACCCGTGTGTCTTACGCATGACAATAATTTAGATTTAGATAAAATACTTGACCAAACAGAAAGCACTAAACCTATTTACGATTTTTCTACTACTGATAATGTTCGCCATATTCTGTGGAAAATAGATAATGAAGCAACTTTAAAACAAATTGAGAACATCTACAGCGAACAAATAAAAACATCTTACATTGCTGATGGACACCACAGAAGCGCATCTTCATTGCTTTACTCCGTTGAAAACAATCACTTAGCTGAAGATAATAATGCGCACTTTTTTATGAGTATTTGCGTACCAAAAAATCAATTAAAAATATTTGATTACAACAGAGTCGTAAAATCACTCAATCAACTTTCGGAGGATGAATTTTTAAATCGGCTGGAAGAAAATTTTATAGTTGAAAAACTTCCGGATAACAATCAAAAGCCTAAGCAGGTTCATCAAATTATTTTAAAGCTAAAAACAGGCGATTATCTTCTTTTACCCAAAGCTGAGATTATAGAAAAAAACAATCCGGTAAAAAGATTAGATGCACAAATCTTAACAGACTATATATTATCGCCAATCTTAGATATTAAAGACTTAAAAAATCATCCTGACATAAGTTTTGTGAATGGTACAGAGCCATTAGAAAAGTATAATTCATTAATAAAAAAAGGCAAAGCAAAAGCAGCTTTTATTCTCTACCCTGCTACATTAGAAGATATAAAATCAGTTGCTGACAACAACTTACACATGCCACCCAAAACTACTTGGGTAGAACCCAAACTAAGAAGCGGACTGACTATTTTTGATTTGGAGACGAGTTAAAAAGAATATCACTCATCTTTTTATGATATTCCGGATAAGTATTTAAATCGCTATGTGAGCCACCTTCAATGGTTAGTAAATCAATGCTTGGAAACTTTTCTTTTAGTAATTGGCTATGTGAATAGGGTACAACTAAATCATTAGTACCATGAATAGCAAAAACAGGGCAATCTACTTTTTCTAAATATTTATGCGTTTTTAAATGGTATCTCAATAACAAGCGAGCCGGTAAATAGGGAAAATGAAATTTAGCTACTTCATAAAAACCATAATAAGGCGTTTCTAAAATTAATTTACAAGGGTGATGTTCTTGTGCCAATTTGGCTGCTATTCCGCTTCCTAATGATATTCCATACAACACAATTTGACTTTCTGAGTAATCCTTTTTTAGTTGTTTATAGATGTAATTAGCATCAGCAATTAGTTGTTTTTCCGTTGGTAATTTTCCCGTGCTTTTTCCAAATCCTCTGTAGTCATACACCAATAAATCATATCCCAACGAATTAAAGTCTTTAGCTTTATATCCCCAGGACTCTAAACAACCTGCATTTCCATGATGATAAAAAACCACTCCTTTGGGATTTTCCACTTTAAAATGAAGTGCACTTAGTTTTACTCCTTCCCCAACTTCAAAAAATCGCTCTTCATATTTTCCATCAAATCTAAACTTATAATCAGGTGCCAATTTAATAGGATGAAAAACCATCATCTCCTGAAAAAAATATATAAACAATACCAAGCCAAGTGCAATGGCAGGAACTCCAATAATAATATAGATTAAATACTTTGGCATGTGCTTAAAAAAGTAGATACGTAAATTTACAAAAAAAGTCCTACCAAATGGCAGGACTTGTCTTTTAATAGCAGTTAGATATTAATCAGCCAGTACTATAATCTTATTATTATTCACTTCAACAACACCACCTTTTACTTCAAAAGTCAGTTCCTTATCATCTTTTAAGGAATGCTTGAACTCAGCTGACTCATCATCAAACTTATTCTTGCCTGATTCTTTTTGTAAAATCTTAATCGTTCCTTGTTTAAGTGTAGAAACTAAAGGAGCATGGTTTTTCATAATACCAAAAGACCCATCGGTTCCCGGAAGAGAAACAAATGTAACTTCTCCACTATACAACTTTTTATTAGGTGAAATAATTTCTAAGTTCATCTTTTATTATTTAGACTCAGCTAACATTTTTTCTCCTGCTTCAATAACTTCATCAATTGTACCTTTTAAGTTAAAGGCAGCCTCAGGATATTGGTCAACTTCACCGTTTAAAATCATATTAAAACCTTTAATTGTATCTTGAATATCAACTAAAGCTCCTTGTAAACCTGTAAATTGCTCAGCCACATGGAACGGTTGAGATAAGAACCTTTGAACTCTTCTTGCTCTATGAACAACTAATTTATCTTCATCAGAAAGTTCATCCATACCCAAAATAGCAATAATATCTTGTAGTTCTTTGTAACGCTGTAAAATCTCTTTTACATTTTGAGCGCAGTTGTAGTGTTCATCACCAACAACCTCAGGAGTTAAAATTCTAGAAGTAGAATCTAAAGGGTCAACCGCAGGATAAATACCCAACTCAGCAATTTTTCTGGAAAGTACGGTAGTAGCATCTAAGTGAGCAAAGGTTGTAGCCGGTGCAGGGTCAGTTAAGTCATCCGCAGGTACATAAACAGCCTGTACAGATGTAATTGAACCTTTTTTAGTAGAAGTAATACGCTCTTGCATAGCTCCCATCTCTGTTGCTAATGTTGGCTGATATCCCACAGCAGATGGCATACGACCAAGTAATGCAGACATTTCAGAACCTGCTTGAGTAAATCTAAAGATGTTATCAATAAAGAATAAGATATCTCTACCTTGTCCTTTACCGTCTCCATCTCTGTAATATTCTGCAACTGTTAATCCTGACAAAGCAACTCTTGCTCTAGCACCTGGAGGCTCATTCATTTGTCCGAACACAAATGTTGCCTTAGAATCTTTTAATTGTTCTTTATCCACAAGCGACAAATCCCAACCACCTGCTTCCATAGAATGCATAAATTTCTCACCGTATTTAATAATTCCGGCTTCAAGCATCTCTCTCATTAAGTCGTTTCCTTCTCTTGTTCTTTCACCAACTCCGGCAAATACAGAAAGACCATCATGAGCTTTTGCAATATTATTAATCAACTCTTGGATTAGTACTGTTTTACCAACACCGGCACCACCGAACAAACCAATTTTACCACCTTTTGCATAAGGCTCAATTAAGTCAATTACTTTAATACCTGTGAATAAAACTTCAGTAGCTGTAGATAAATCTTCAAACTTTGGTGCCTCTCTGTGAATTGGGCTACCACTTTCTTTGTTAAGCTCAGGTAAACCGTCAATGGCATCTCCCACAACATTAAATAACCTTCCTTTAATATCCTCAGTGGCCGGCATTTTAATTGGACTACCGGTTGCAACTACTGTCATTCCTCTTCTTAAACCGTCACTAGCATCCATTGCAATTGCACGAACAGTATCTTCACCAATGTGTTGTTGACACTCTAACACTAATTTATCACCACCGTCCTTCTCAACAAGTAACGCATCTAAGATGTTAGGTAACATAATATCTTCACCTTCGAAACTAACGTCAACTACAGGACCAATGATTTGGGTGATTTTTCCTTTATTTTCAGCCATTTATGTAAATTTTAATGTTGTGTTTTAAAAATCGGTGCGAAAGTAAAAATTTATGTTTCAAAAAGGAAATTTAACTACTAAATATTTAGAAAGTTTTCAACGAAATTTCGTTTGAGAAGTATTTTTAATAATTAGAGCTTGGTTAAACATTTTAATTTCGTTTGAATTAGCTATTTTCGCACTCCAGATTGAAAATTTATCACAACATATCCGAATACAATTCTGAAAAGCCAATTGTGTTAACATCCGGTACTTTTGATGGAGTACACTTGGGGCATCAATCTATTTTAAACAGAGTTAATGAAATTGCGCAAAAAAACGATGCCGAATCGGTTTTGTTAACTTTTTTTCCGCACCCGAGATGGGTTTTATTTCCGGACAGTGAAAAAATAAAATTGATTAATACACTAGATGAAAAAACCAGATTAATTGAGCGTTCGGGCATTCAACACTTAATTATTCACCCTTTTACCAAAGAATTTTCAAGAACATCCTCATTAGAGTTTGTAAGAGATATTGTGGTGAATCATTTACATACTATTAAATTAGTTATCGGTTACGACCACAGATTTGGCAGAAACAGAGAAGGCTCTTTTGAGCATTTAAAAGAGTTTGGGCCACTCTATGGTTTTGAAGTAGAGGAAATTGAAGCGCAGGAAATTGATGATATTAATATTAGCTCTACAAAAATTAGAAACGCCATTACATCCGGTGACATCGTTTCGGCAAATTCATTTTTAGGCTATGATTTTATGCTTACCGGTGAGGTTATAAAAGGTGACCAATTGGGAAGAACACTTGGATATCCTACTGCAAATATTTACATCAAAGAGGATTATAAAATTTTGCCGTCTAATGGAGTTTATGCCGTAAGAGTGAAAATTGACGGAACTTTTTTTGGCGGAATGATGAACATAGGAAAAAGACCAACAGTAGATGGAAAGCATGAATCCATAGAGGTTCATATTTTCGATTTTAATGAAGACATCTACAATAAAAAAATAGAAATTCAGTTGATAGAAAAGATTAGGGACGAAAAGAAATTTAAAGACACTGAAGAACTAAAGTCTCAATTGGAAAGAGACAAGTTTTACGCACTAAATATCGTTTGAATTCACTTAAAACATATCTATTTTTTCTGCTAATAATTTCCTCTTTTATAGGAAAATCACAACTTTTAGATTCTATTGCTATTGATACCGTTAAAACCTATTATTCACTTGAGGAAGCTTTAAAGCAGCCTGATAAAGTTTATAAACTTGAGTTACGCAAAGAGAAACTAACCGAATTTCCTGAAGAGATTTTTTTATTTAAAAATCTGAATTCATTAAATATCAGCAAAAACAAAATTCCATCTTTACCCAAAGAAATAGGCACTTTGACAAATTTACAGTATTTAGACATTTCATTAAACGATATAGACACTTTACCTAATGAAATAGGTAATTTAATACACTTAAAAGAATTAATTATCAATAGAATTGATATTACCTATTTACCCACAACCATTGGTAATTTAAACCAACTGGAATATCTTGACGCATGGGGAACATTTATCGAATACTTTCCCGATGAAATGAAAAAAATGTCATCCTTAAAAAAACTAGATATTCGGGTAGTTAACATTTATCGTGATGAAAAATTACGCTTAAAAGAAATGCTGCCTAATACAAAAATATACTACGACAAAGGGTGTGATTGCGGGAAAAAATAATCTACTTGTTCAACACAAAACTCTAGTTGCTCCTCAAAGTTACCTCCTTCAATTACAATATTGGGTAATTCAGTAAACAATTCCTCTTCTTCTTTAAAAACAAATCTTTTAACATATTCATTTTGCTTATAATTTTCAATAATCCAAGCAGGAGCTTCACTAAAATTTTCTTGACAAAAAACATAATGAGTAAAAATAGTAGCCTCACAAAAAAGAAATTTCCCTCCCATTTCTAAAAATTCATTTTCTAAATTAAGTTGTCCTTGAGCAACTCTTTTCATATCACTCAACACCAAATCTCGTTGAACCATTTTTTGATACTCAAGAGCGTAATCTTTTACTAAATAGGATTTAAAATGATGAGCAACCGCTTTAGCTAGTTTACTTTTTTTTTCGGAATTAAAACTTTCAAATGCAATTTTAGGAATACTCATGGTAACGCTTATCTGCAATATCAAAAAGTAAGTTAGGATCTTTCTCTAATATATTTCCAACTACTATCATATCCGCTCCAGCTTGGTAAGCATTTAAAGCTTCATCGGCTGACCTTATGCCACCTCCAACTACTAATGGAATAGAGATAGTTTTTTTCACAGCCGAAATCATTTCAGTACTTATTGGATTTTTTGCTCCACTTCCACCATCTAAATAGATTAATTTTAACCCCAAATACTCTCCTGCCAAAGCTGTAACAGCAGCTATTTCACTTTTTTCATATGGAATTGGCATAGTGTTGCTAATATACTGAGCAGTTGTAGATGAACCGCAATCTATCAATAAGTAACCCGTTGGTAAAACTTCTAAATTAGTTTTCTGCAAATAAGGTGTTGCTATAACGTGTTGTCCAATTAAAAGCTCGGCATTTCTGCCTGAAATTAATGATAAAAACAAAATTCCATCAGCCATTGGATTCATTTGTAAAGGACTGCCGGGAAATATCACTACTTTTTTGTCTGAATTATCTTTAATAACTTTAATAGTTTGGTTTATTTCTCCACCAATCATGAGACTCCCACCAACAAAAAAGAAATCTATATTGGCTTCATTTGAAATTTTAATCAATCTCAACAAACTGGGTAAGTCATACTTATCTGGGTCAATCAAAACAGAAAGCATTTTCTTCCCTTGCTTAGAATTTTGACTTATTAATTGATATATCTTATCTGTTTTCAATCAGTACAAACTTAATCATTCGGTACAGTAAACTAACATATAATCTTGAGTTTTTTCATAAAAAAGCTCAACATCAAGACTTTTTTCTTTTAAAATTTTGCCATAAAAACTGCCCCTTTCAGATAAATCAAACGATTGGATTAAAAGCTCAGTTTTAAACTCAACATTGCCTTTAGCATATAGTTTAAATAATGCTTCCTTAGCGCACCAGTAAGCATGAAGTTTTTCAAGTGAGTCAATTTCGTTGTTTTCATGCTCACTCAAAAATCGGATTCTTATATTTTCTAATTTAGGATTATATACTTGTATATCGACACCCACTTCAACATTAGCCACTATACAAGCAACATAATCTCCCGAATGAGAAAAAGAAATTCCCTTTGTAGAATCACTAAAATAAGGTTTTCCATTAGAAGTATATTTCAATTTAGTAACATCTAAACATAGTTTATTTACCAATAGCCTGGAGGCTATAAATTGCTTTTTTCTACTCTCCAGCTTAAATTTATCTGTTTCACTAATATCAATAGTAGAAGCTTTTGCCAAAGCAAGCATTTCCGATAAGCTTTCTGTAATCGTCCATAAAACTAAAACAGCATTATGCTTGTTTATATTTCTAGTAAGGCTTAGTGGCATTAAAAATTCATTGGTATTTAAGCAATTAGTTTAGTAACTTTGCCGTCCGAAATTAAAACTTTACAATTAAAACACATTTTATGAGCAACACTCAAGTTGAAAAATTACCTTACAAAGTAAAAGATATTTCTTTAGCTGCATGGGGAAGAAAAGAAATTAATTTAGCAGAAGCCGAAATGCCGGGCTTAATGGCGATTCGTGAAGAATATGGCGACAGCAAACCTTTAGCAGGTGCAAGAATAGCTGGATGTCTTCATATGACTATTCAAACTGCTGTATTAATTGAAACATTAGTTCACCTTGGTGCTGACGTTACCTGGTCTTCTTGTAACATTTTCTCCACTCAAGATCATGCTGCCGCTGCAATTGCTGAAGCAGGTGTTCCTGTATTTGCATGGAAGGGAATGAATGAAGAAGAGTTTGATTGGTGTATTGAGCAAACCCTTCATGCGTTTAAAGACGGACAACCTTTAAACATGATTTTAGATGATGGAGGTGACTTAACCAATATGGTTCTTGATAGATTTCCTGAACTAGTTAAAGACATCAGAGGTCTTTCTGAAGAAACCACTACAGGTGTTCACAGACTTTATGAAAGAATGAAAAAAGGAACTCTTCCTATGCCTGCTATTAATATTAACGACTCTGTTACTAAATCTAAGTTTGACAACAAATATGGTTGTAAAGAATCATTAGTTGATGCAATCAGAAGAGCTACAGATGTAATGATTGCAGGAAAAGTTGCAGTAGTTGCAGGATATGGTGATGTTGGTAAAGGTTCTGCTGCTTCATTAAGAGGTGCAGGCGCAAGAGTAATTGTAACTGAAATTGACCCAATTTGTGCTTTACAAGCTGCTATGGACGGTTACCAGGTAATTAAAATGGAAAGAGCTATTCCATTAGCAGATATTGTTGTAACAGCTACAGGTAACAAAGACATTATTACCGGAAAACATTTCGAAAAAATGAAAGACAAAACCATTGTATGTAATATCGGTCACTTTGATAATGAAATTGATGTTGCATGGTTAAAAACTAATCATGGTAATACTAAAGAAGAAATCAAGCCACAAGTGGATAAATACACGGTAAATGGCAATGACATTATTCTTTTGGCAGAAGGTAGGTTAGTAAACTTGGGTTGTGCGACAGGTCACCCGTCTTTTGTAATGAGTAATTCATTTACTAACCAAACTTTAGCACAGTTAGAGTTATGGAAGAACCATAAAAACTACGAAAATAAAGTATATATGCTTCCTAAACATTTAGATGAAAAGGTAGCTGCTTTACATTTAGCGAAAATTGGTGTTGAGTTGGAAGAATTAACCAAAGACCAAGCTGATTATATTGGTGTTGACGTTAAAGGACCATACAAACCGGAATACTACAGATATTAATTTCTAATATAATTTACTGTATAAGACCACTCCAAAAGGGTGGTCTTTTTTATTACATTTGCAGCCCAACTGACAAAATGTCTGTATTACTTCAATGGCAGAATTATTGCTAAACCAATAACACTAAATTTTCAACCATGGAAGAGAATAAATTAAACGAAGAAGAACAAAAGGCTAAAGAGCAACTAAATCAGGAAGAAGAAATGTTTAAGTCAAAAAAGAAAGAAGAAAACCCTGAAAATCAATCAGAACAAAAGGAAGAAAAGAAAGAATTGAGCTGGGAAGAAAAATATAATGAGTTGAATGACAAGCATCTTAGGCTTTATTCTGAGTTTGAAAATTTTAGAAAACGTAACGCAAAAGAGCGAATTGAGCTAATCAAATTTGCTTCAGAAGAAATTATTAAAGCTATACTTCCTGTTGTAGATGATTTTGACAGGGCAATCAAACAAATTAATGAGCAATCTGACAAATTTGACATAGATGGCATAAAGCTCATTCATAACAAACTTGCCAATACACTAACACAAAATGGTCTAAAACCAATTGAATGTAAGGCCGGAGATAATTTTGATGTAACCTCCCAAGAAGCAATCACACAAATTCCTGCTCCTGAAGAAAAATTAAAAGGAAAAGTGGTTGATGTAGTAGAAAAAGGCTACAAACTTCATGATAAGGTTATCCGTTATTCTAAAGTTGTAGTAGGTCAATAAAATTTCATCATGGCAAAAAGAGATTATTACGAAATATTAGGAGTTAGCAAAAGTGCGTCTGCTGATGAAATAAAAAAAGCTTACAGAAAATTGGCCATGAAATATCATCCTGACAAAAATCCGGATGACAAAACTGCCGAAGAAAAATTCAAAGAAGCAGCGGAAGCCTATGAGGTTTTAAGCAATCCTCAAAAAAAGCAACAGTATGACCAGTTTGGACATGCTGCATTTGGTCAAGGTCAAGGTGGCTTTGGTGGAGGCGGTATGGACATGAACGATATTTTTGAGCAATTTGGAGATATTTTTGGAGGAGCATTTGGTGGTGGATTTGGAGGTTTTGGCGGTGGAAGAAGAAGTAGGGCAAGATATAAAGGCACAAGCCTAAGAATAAAAGTAAAGCTTACTCTTGAAGAAATTCAAAAAGGAGCCACCAAAAAGATTAAAGTAAAAAAGTTAGTTAATGCATCGGGAGTAGAATTTGGTGATTGTTCTGTTTGTCATGGCTCAGGTCAAGTAACTAGAGTGAGCAATACTTTTTTAGGAAGAATGCAAACTTCAGCACCATGTGACAGTTGTAGAGGAACAGGACAAAAAATCACTAAAAAACCAAAAGAAGCTGATGTAAACGGACAAATTACAAAAGAAGAAGTTATTTCAATAGACATACCTGCCGGAGTTGAAGATGGTATGCAATTATCTGTTTCCGGAAAAGGAAATGAAGGACCTTTTAATGGCGTAAACGGTGATTTAATTGTTGCCATTGAGGAAATCCCGCACGAAATATTTAAACGAGAAGGAAACCATGTGGTTTACAGACACAACATCAGCATTCCTGAAGCAATTCTTGGTGCCCATGCTGAAATTCCTACGCTTGACGGTAAAGTAAAAATCACGCTCGAAAAAGGAACACAATCGGGTAAAATACTTCGTTTAAAAGGAAAAGGAATTCCTGATATAAACGGCTATGGAAAAGGCGACCAGTTAATTGAGGTTCACGTTTATATTCCAAAAGACATCACCAAAGAAGAAAAAAACTTTCTTGAAAAATCCATGGAATCAGGAAGTTTTAAGCCCAATCCTTCCGAAGGAGAAAAAGGTTTTTTTGAAAAAGTAAAAGACTATTTTCATCTTCTTGTAATTTGTGTTGGTTCTTTTTTTAGTTAGTCTCTTTCATATTTAGTTTTTCTTAAATTAGCCCTTTCTTATGCTAAGAACAGAACATATCGTTAAAACCTATGCGCATCACACCGCCTTAAATGATGTTTCTATTGAGGTTCCTCCACAAAGTATATTTGGCTTACTTGGTCCTAATGGTGCAGGCAAAACATCACTCATAAGAATTATCAATCAAATTACCGGACCGGATAGCGGTAAAGTTTTTCTAAACAATGAACTTTTACAACCCAAGCATATTGAAATGATTGGCTATCTGCCGGAAGAGAGAGGTTTATACAAAAAAATGAAAGTGGGCGAACAGGCTATTTATTTAGCCATGTTAAAGGGAATGGACAGAAAAGTGGCTAAAGAAAAATTAATTGAATGGTTTAAACGATTTGATATCATTGACTGGTGGAACAAAAAAGTAGAAGAACTTTCAAAAGGGATGGCACAAAAAGTTCAGTTTATTGTTACCGTTTTACATGAGCCTAAACTTCTTATTCTGGACGAACCTTTTTCCGGTTTTGACCCTATAAATACTCAAATCCTTAAAAACGAAATACTATCTCTTAAAGAAAAAGGCACTACCGTTATTTTTTCTACTCACAACATGAGCTCTGTGGAAGAAATTTGTGACCACATTGCTTTAATAAACCGATCAAAGAAAATATTAGACGGTAAGGTGAACGAAATCAGGCAAGAATTTAAGGACAACACATGGAAAGTTGAGTTTAAAGGTCAAATGATAGCCTTTACAAATTCACTTTGGACTGCCGGAGAAATAATAGATAAACAAACTGTAAAAGACGTCAATTCGGTAATAATAAAACTAGATGAATCATCCAAAATTAATCAAGTGCTACAAAACGTTCTTTCTCAAGTAGAAATAATTTCTGTGAACGAAATTCTTCCTAGTATGAATGATATTTTCATCAAAAAAGTAAGCGAAATAAACTCTGAAGTATCTGCCGCATGAATAAAATATGGCTCATCATAAAGCGAGAATATCTTACCAGAGTAAAAAAGAAATCTTTTATTCTTTTAACTATTCTTGGGCCTATTTTAATGGCAGCCGTTATGATTGTTCCGGCTTGGATTGCATTAAAAGATAAAGATTTTCAAATTGTAGAAGTTGTAGATGAAACAGGAGTTTTGGGGAGAGAATTAAAATCTACAACTGATGTAGGGTTTAATCATAACTATGATAATTTACCTGACGCAAGAGAAAATCTTTACAAAGAAAATTATACTTCTATTTTATATATTCCTAGAAACTTTATTCACTCGGAAGTCCAAGTCTATTATAGAAAACAGCCTGGTGTAAGTACAATTCAATTTTTAAAAAGCTCAGTAAAAGGTTTAATTGAAGATGATTATTTACTTCAAAAATGTGGAATTACTAGAAGTGATTTAAAAAATGAAGTCCCGGGAATAAACATCACAACTCATAAACAAAATGAAAACGGAAGTATAGAACAAACTTCTAATACCGGAAGTATGATAATAGGTATAGGAGCTGCTTTGTTAATCTATATGTTCATTTTTATCTACGGAGTACAAGTGATGAGAGGAGTAATAGAAGAGAAAACAAGCAGAATTGTAGAAATCATTATTTCTAGCGT
>JAUHYR010000012.1 GCA_030426475.1 Bacteroidia bacterium | reverse complement strand
TGGTAGTGGAAATGACAATATAGTAATTGGAACTTTACCAAGTGCTACCGCTTCATTTACCGCAGCCTCTTCATTCCTAACCTATACCTTTACCAATACCTCTACTAATGCTACTTCATATCTGTGGGATTTTGGAGATGGATCACCAACAAGTACATTAACTAATCCTGTACACGTATATTCTTCAGCAGGAACCTATACTGCAACATTAATAGCTTATGGAGACTGTGGCAATGATACGACTACCATGCAAGTTACTCCAAACACGGTAGGATTAGACGAGCATAACTTTACCAATGGAGTAAAAGTATCACCAAATCCAAATAACGGACAATTTGCGGTTAGTTTAACGCTAGCAGATAATGAGTCAGTGAAGATGGAAGTGATAGACATAGCCGGCAAAGTAGTATATACTGAAAACGTATCAGGTAAAGAAGGTCAAAACACAGTAAATGTAAACTTAGCGAATGCTAAGGGCGTTTACTTCATTAAACTGACATCAAAACTTGGCACTGCTGTTGAAAGAGTAGTGGTTAAGTAAAGTTTAATACATCTATTTATTATAAGGGGCTACATTGTTAGCCCCTTTTTTATGATAAGATTTATATCTTTGTTTTTATAAAGTTTTAATCATGAAAAATTTAGTTTACATTATTTTGTCATTCCTTTTAATTTCTTGTGGAAATTCTAGCGATTCCGGTTCAAATGATAATGCTGCAGAGAAGTTCAATAAAGAACATAATGCCATGAAAGAAATTCAGCAAGAGTATATTACTTTAAGTGATGAAGTAAAATCTCAACATGAAGAGTGGGCAAGCAATCACAGGCAAAAAATAGCTGATGATGATGTAAGATATATCGAAATGGAAAAGTTACATCAAGAAGTATTGAAGAGTATTGAGGAAAAAGTTTCTGAAAATGCTAAGCTAATTTCTTCGAATGAAGAAGCCCTGTTGAAGTATCAAAACGGAGAAATTTCTGGAGATGAACTGAATAAAATGCTTACTGATATTAAGACCAGACATGATCAAATAAAAGCTGATATTGAACAAATTGCTAAAGACAAAGAGCGATTGACTACTGAGCACATGCAGGCATTAGGAGACTTAGAGGATGACGGGTTTGAAGACGATATTTAACCTGCCATAAACTATGACAGGAAACTCTTTTGGTAAAACTTTTACACTCACAACTTTTGGAGAATCTCATGGTGGAGCTATTGGCGGAATAATTGATGGTTGTCCTGCAGGTATAGAAATTGATTTAGAATTTATACAAGCTGAACTTGATAGGAGAAAGCCCGGTCAATCTAAATTAACAACTCAACGTAAGGAGTCTGATGAAGTTCAGTTTTTATCGGGTATCTTTGAAGGTAAATCAATAGGAACTCCAATTGGTTTTATTATTCCTAATACTAACACAAAATCCAAAGATTATTCTCATTTGGAAAAAGCTTTTCGGCCGTCTCATGCCGATTTTACTTTTTCAGAAAAGTTTGGAATAAGAGATTATAGAGGCGGAGGCAGGTCTTCTGCCAGGGAAACTGCTTGCAGAGTGGTTGGTGGAGCAATTGCAAAACTTCTGTTAGCTCATCATAAAATACAAATTAATGCTTTTGTAAAATCAATTTCATCTATTTCATTGGATAAAAACTATCAAGAAATTGATTTTTTGCTAATTGAATCAAATGAAGTTCGATGTCCTGATAAAGAAGTTGCTGAATTGATGATAAAGGCCATTGAAAACGCAAAAAAAGCAGGAGATTCTTTGGGTGGAATTATTAGCTGTGTTATTCAAAATGTTCCTGTTGGGTTGGGTGAGCCTGTTTTTGATAAACTTCATGCCGATTTGGCGAAGGCTATGATTTCTATAAATGCGGTAAAAGGCTTTGAAATAGGTTCAGGATTTGAAGGAACTAAATTAAAGGGTTCGGAACATAATGACGAGTTTTATAAAGATAGTTCAGGAAAAATCTCTACTAAAACCAATAATTCAGGCGGAGTGCAAGGAGGAATTTCGAATGGAGAAGATATTTTTTTTAATGTTGCCTTTAAACCTACGGCTACAATTATGAAATCGCAAAAATCAGTTGATAAAGAAGGTAATGAAATTGAATTGGAGGGTAAAGGGAGACATGATCCTTGTGTTTTGCCAAGAGCTGTTCCAATAGTTGAGGCGATGAGTGCTTTGGTTATAGCAGATCATTTATTACGAAATAAAACTTCTAAAATATAAGTAGATGAAAAAAATAGCACTACACTGGCAAATTATTATAGGATTACTTTTAGGAGTTGTATGGGCTGTTTTATCAGGATATTTAAAATTTAGTCAGTTTACCATAGATTGGATTTATCCGTTTGGTGAAATTTTTATTCGTTTACTCAAGTTGATAGCCGTTCCTATGGTATTGTTCTCAATTATAAAAGGAATTACGGATTTAGGAGATATAAAACGTCTTGGTTCCATTGGATTTAAAACACTGGGTATATATCTGGTAACTACAATTATTGCGGTAAGTATTGGTTTGTTGGTGGTAAATATTGTTCAGCCGGGTAAATTTATTGATGATGCTCAACGAGTTGAAAATAGAGTAAAGTATGAGAAGTGGGTAGAATCAAATCCAAATGTTCCAAAACCGGTTGACGGTCAATGTTACTCTTGTGATGAAAAAAATGTACTTCTATTAGAAAACGGAGAGGCTGAAATCGACCCAAGTTTAAAAAGTAAAATTTCAATAGCAGAAGAAACAAAAGAAAAGGGACCACTACAATTTCTAGTGGATATGGTGCCTCAAAATATTATCTTCTCATTGTCTGATAATGGTTTAATGCTTCAAATTATCTTCTTTGCATTGTTTTTTGGAATGGCTTTAGTGCTTATTTCCCCTGATAAATCAAAAGTTGTTATTCAATTTGTGGATGGAGCAAACGAAGCATTTATTACAATGGTTAATGTAATTATGAAGGCAGCACCATTCTTTGTTTTCGCATTGTTGGCAGGAGTTATTTCAAAAATGGCAGGAGACAATCCCCACAAAATAATTGAAATATTTAAAGGTTTGAGCTTTTATTCATTAACTGTTGTTTTAGGTCTTGCTTTAATGCTATTCTTGTTTTATCCATTAATGGTAAAACTTCTGTCGGGAATGAGGTATAAAAACTTTTTTGGAGGAATTGGTCCGGCTCAATTACTAGCTTTTTCTACAAGTTCAAGCGTTGCTACACTGCCTGTTACCATCGAATGTGTTCAAGACAGATTGGGAGTTTCAAAAGAAGTGAGCAGTTTTGTTTTACCCATTGGGGCTACTGTAAATATGGATGGTACGAGTCTTTATCAGGCAGTTGCGGTTGTATTTTTAGCACAGTTTCATTATATTGACCTAACTTTTGTTCAGCAACTAACTATTGTGCTCACTGCAACTCTTGCTTCTATAGGTTCTGCTGCAGTGCCTAGTGCCGGATTAATAATGATGATGTTAGTATTAGAATCTGTGGGGTTAAATCCCGCTTGGATTGCAATTATTTTTCCGGTAGATAGAATTTTAGATATGTGTCGTACAGTTGTAAATGTTACGGGAGATGCTTCTGTATCAACTATTATTGCTAAATTTGAGGGCAAATTAACCAAAACTTAAAAAAGAAAATCACATGAAGAAAGTTGTCAAAATTGTAGTTGGAATTTTCATTGCGCTTTTACTATTAATAGGAATTTTACCTTTCCTTTTTAAGGATAAAATCATACAGTTTGTAAAGGATGAAGCGAATAATAATTTAAACGCTGTTGTTGATTTTGGTGAATTCAATCTGGATTTAATTCACTCATTCCCTGATTTTAGTTTACATATAGAAAATGTAAGTGTAAAAAATGTTGGGGACTTTGAAGGAAAAACACTTGCAAACATTCCTGATTTGAGGGTAAAACTGGATTTAATGAGTGTGATTTCAGGTGATGAAATAAAAATAAAAAGAATTGCCTTAACCAACCCTACCTTTGGAGTGTATGTTTTAGAGGATGGGAGAGCTAACTGGGATATTGCAAAACCTTCCACCGATTCAACTGCAACTGAGGAATCAGAATCAGGTTCTTTTAAACTTGCTCTGCAAGAGTTCTCTTTGGAAAATTGTGATTTAGTCTATGATGATCAGTCATTGGCTTTTTATATGGACGCTGTTGGTCTGGATTATACTTTATCAGGCGATTTTACTTCTGATTTTACCTCATTAGACAACCTACTTCAAATAGATACACTAAACATGGTGTACGATAAAGTAAAATATTTAAATCAGGTAATGATAGACGTAAAAGCCAATCTTGATGCTGATTTGGCAAATAGCCGATATACTTTTAAGGAAAATGAGTTTAAATTAAACGAGTTGTTATTTGGCTTAAACGGCTGGGTAGATATGTCTCATGAAACCGATATTGCAATGGATTTGGCTTTTAGCGCTGAAAAATCTGATTTTAAAAATTTCCTTTCTCTGGTTCCTGCCATTTATGCTAATGATTTTGCTAGTGTAAGTGTAAAAGGGAATTTTGCTTTTAACGGAACTGCTTCCGGAAAATATACCGAAACAGCTTATCCTGCTTTTAATTTAAACTTTTTGGTTGAAAACGGTCTTATTAATTACCCTGATTTACCAAAGTCTATAGCTAAACTAAATATAGATTTAAATGTTTCAAATCCTGGAGGAACTGATGATCAAACCATCATTGATTTGAAAAAAATGCACATGGAAATGGCTGGAAATCCATTTGATATGAAAATGAGATTAACCACTCCAATTTCTGACCCTAATATTGATGCTCACTTTAAAGGAATTATTGATTTAGCAACGGTAAAAGAAGTGGTACCTCTTGAGGAAGGAGAAGAAATGAATGGTACAATTAACTCCGATATTACCATTGCAGGTAGATTAAGCTCTATAGAGAAAGAAGAGTATGAGAAATTTAACTGTGCTGGAAAGCTAATCATAACCGCTCTTGATTATAAAGCAAAAGATTTACCATATAGTGTTGCTTTAAATAAAATGAGTCTGGAATTTTCTCCAAAATTTGTTCAAATGGATGAGTTTGATGCCAAAGTTGGAAAATCTGATTTTAAAGCAAGCGGTCGATTAGAGAATTTTATAGCTTATGCCTTAAAAGATGAAGAAACGCTCTACGGTAAATTAGACTTTAATTCTTCTTTTATTGATGTGAATGAGTTTATGACAGAGGAAGAAGGGGAAACAACTACAACAACTGAGGGAACTGAGGAAGAACCTCTAACTGTGGTTGAAATTCCAAAATACATAGACTTTACAATGAACTCTAAAGTTGATAAGCTTCTTTATGATAATATGGATATTACCAATATGGGTGGAAAAATTATTATAAAAAACCAACAGTTGGTAATGGAAAATGTGGGAATGAATTTATTGGATGGAAAATTTACAATGGATGGCTATTATGAAACCACCAATCCGACAGAACCTACTGTA
This sequence comes from Bacteroidia bacterium, assembly GCA_030426475.1. Lineage (GTDB taxonomy): Bacteria > Bacteroidota > Bacteroidia > Flavobacteriales_E > Vicingaceae > CALALS01. Next base: position 40,640 of record JAUHYR010000012.1, on the reverse strand, counting down.
AATTTCAAAATAGGGATGGCTGATTTTGATTTTCAAAAAACTGCCCAAACCTTTAATACTATGGTTGAAGCAGCACCAATGTTAGAATACTGCAAAGGAATGTTCTCTACTAAACTGAATTTTTCTAGTAAATTAGACCAAAACATGGAAGTTGTGATGAGTTCACTTACAGGAGACGGAGATCTTAAAACAAAAGATATGATAGTGGAAGGCTTTAAACCAATGGTGAAAGTTTCAGAAGTGCTTAAAAACAATGAATTAAGCAGAATGATTATTGGTAATTCAAATCTATCTTATGAATTTAAAGATGGTAGATTCTATTTAGATCCTTTTGATATGAAGCTAGGTAAAGGTAAAGCTACTATGGATGGCTCTAATGGTTTCGACCAAACCATGGATTACAAAATGAAAGTTGAAATTCCAAGGTCTGAATTGGGCGAATTATTTAATGATGCCGCAAATAACGCAACTAATGCTTTGGCCGGTGCTACAGGAGTTAAAGTTAATCTTAAAGAGGTTATTAAATTCAACGTAAATATTGGAGGAACCAATACAGAACCGAAAATTACAACTGACTTAAAAGAGGCTCAAAAGGATTTAACAGAAGATGTTAAAGAACAAGTGAAAGAGCAGGTAAAAGAGAAAGTGGATTCTGTTAAAAAAGAAATAAAAGAAGATGTAAATAAAGAGATTGATAAGATAATGGCAGATGCGAGAGCGCAAGCTGATAAAATTAGAACTGAAGGAAAAAATGCTGCAGATGCCATAAGAAAAGAGGGATATGCCAATGCAGATAAGTTAGTTGCTGATGCTAAAAATCCTATTGCTAAAAAAGCTGCAGAAATTGCCGCTGATAAACTTCGAAAAGAAACTGATGCAAAAGCACAGAAGGTAGAGGATGAGGCAAATAAAAAAGCAGACCAATTAGTTGCCGATGCACAAGCAAGGGCAGATGCTTTAAAGAATAAATAAAGTTTGGCAGAATAATTGAATAATTATCAACATTAAACGTTGAAGCTTAAACTTATTTTACCTTTGCATTGCATGAAACGAATTTGGGTTTACATCTTATTTTTTGGTGTTGTTAGTTCTATGTTTTCTCAAGAAAATCGTTGCTGGGAACCATCTAAGAAAGCTTTAAAAGCTTATGATAAGTATAGGGTAAACGCTGTTAGTTTAGGTGATAAAATAGCTCAATTAGAACAAATTCATAAAGACTTTCCTGAATACGTTGAAATTTTGGATGAACTATCTTCTTTGTATAAGAAACAAGCTGAAATAGCTGCTGAAAATCCCAATACTTTTAACAAAAGCCTTAATTACGAACGGATTTGTATTGCTAAAATGAAAGAAATTACCGAGATATGTCCTAAGTATGCCGGAGCTATTATGTCTATTAAACTTGGTGAGTATTATTATATGGATAAAAATTACACTGATGCAAAAATTTACTTTAAGCAATTTTTAGAGAATAACGATTCGTACCAGAAAGAGATTGCTGCTGCTAAGAAATATTTAAACAATATTAGTGCATATGAATTCTTAATAAGTAATAAGGTGCCTTTTGAACCGGTTAAGGTAAAAGGTGGAGTTAATACAAAATGGAATGAATATTTACCGATGCTTTCTCCTGATAATAGGTATTTGTATTTTACTCGTGAGAAAGAAGTTGATACCAAAGCAACATTCGACCGGTATCAAAAAGTAGAGTTGCTTACAGAAAGTAGAAGAGTAGGAACAAATACATTTTCTTCTGGTTTGGACATGCCTGAAAGACTTAATATTGGACAATATCAGGGCGGTACCTCTATTTCAGTTGATAATAGCCTTTTATTCATTACTGTAGTAAACTTGGAGCCAATGAAAGATGGGCGTCTATATGATAATGCCGATATCTATTACTCGGAAAGAAAACAAGGTCAGTGGAGTGAACTAAAGTCCATTGGTGACCATATTAATGGGCGTTTAACTTGGGAAGGTCAACCATGTATTTCATCTGACAATCAAACACTTTATTTTACTAGCGCCAGAGAGCAAGACAATTTTGGTGGAATGGATATCTATAAGGTGGAAAGACTACCCAACGGTAAATGGGGCAACCCAATAAATCTTGGTGACTCAATAAATACTACTGGTAACGACAAATCTCCTTTTATGCATGCCGATAGTTACACGCTTTATTTTTCTTCAGACGGTCATATCGGAATGGGTGGTTTTGATATCTTTTATTCTAAAATGGATGATAAAGGAAATTTTTACTCTCCGAAAAACTTAGGTAATCCTATTAATACAGATAAAGATGAGCATGGGTTTATTGTGAGTACAGACGGAAAATATGGCTACTTTGCCTCCAATTTAGACGGAACAAGTTTAGATATATATTCCTTTGAATTATATGAATCTGCTAGGCCCAAGAAAGTAGTTTTTGTGGAAGGAAGCATTAAATCAGAATCAGGAAAAGTGCCTGAAAATGTTGAAATTGAGTTAAAAACAGTTGATTCTGAGCGAACTCAAAAAGGTGTGGTAAATGAAGAAACCGGTAATTATGTGGCAGTAGTAGCGGTAGAAGAAGAGGAGGACGTTCTTTTAACTGCTAAAAAAGAAGGATATGCCTTTACTTCTCAATTAATTTCTTCTAACGAAAAAGTAATTGGCAAGCCTGTAAAGCAGGAACAGATGGAAATCAAAGAAATTAAACCGGAAGAGAAATATACTATAAACGACATCAACTTTGCAACCAATTCCTATGAGTTGAATAAACAATCCAAGTTCATATTAAATGGGTTTGTAGAGTTTTTAGAAATTAATCCAACAGTTAAAATTGCAATACACGGACATACCGATAATGTGGGTGACAATAACGATAATCTGGTGCTTTCAAAAAACAGAGCTCGTGAAGTTCAAAACTACTTAATATCCAAGGGAATAAATGCAAACCGACTTTCTTATGACGGATTTGGTGAAACCCAACCAATAGCAAGTAATGAAACTGAGGCAGGTAGAGCAAAAAACAGAAGAACCGAATTTTTAATTTTATCTAAATAAAAACCAATTCATTAATATGAAAACTAAATTAATACTAGTAAGTGCAATTGCAATAAGCTTCATTTCTTGTAATAACACTACTGAGGTAAATACAGAAGTAGAAAGCGATACTTTGGCTGTTGAAGCAGAAGTAGATTCATCAATTTTATACTTAGGAGAAAAATTTGATGAGACAAACATTATTGCTATGAATCAATTTGTTACCCAAATTGCCAATCAAGACTCTTTAGAAACTACTTTAAAAGGGAAAATAACTAGTTGTTGTCAAAAAAAAGGCTGTTGGATGACGCTTTCTCTGGAAAATGGAGAAGAAATGATGGTTCGTTTTAAAGACTATGGGTTCTTTGTACCTTTAGATTCTGAAGGTAAAGAAGTTATCATTCATGGAATGGCTAAAAAAGAGATGGTTCCTGTAGATGAATTAAAGCATTACGCAGAAGATGCCGGAAAAATCCAGGAAGAAATCGATAAAATAACTACTCCAAAAGATGAAATTAGATTTCTGGCAGATGGAGTGATTTTAATTAAATTGTAGGTAGAACTACGTATTTTTTGTTAAAAATTTGTTTGTTCTAAAAAAAAAGGCATACATTTGCCGCACTTTAAAATTTTAAAAACCAAAAAAATGAAAAAAGTATTATTATCAATTACAGCTTTAGCACTTGTTGCTGGCTCTATGACTTTCACATCATGTAAAAAAGGTGAAAATGATCCTGCTATATCTTTCAAATCAAGAAAAGGTAGATTAGCTGGTGAGTGGACTGTTTCTTCAGCAGAAATGTCTGGTACTAACTCTAACACTTCTGGTGGTACTACAACTTCTTCAACTTGGAGCAGAAATTACGATGGTACAACTTTAACTGAAGTTCAAACTTCTGGAAATCCATCTACTACAACTACAACTACAAATTCAGTTTCTGACTGGTCTTATACTTTCGAGAAAGATGGTACTTGGTCTTCTTCTATGGCTTGGACTACAACTCAAGTAGCTTATTCTAGTTCAGCTGGTTCAAGTAGTGTTGCAGTTACTACTTGTAACTCTTATTCTGATATGGCTTCAGGTAACTGGTCATTTGTTGGAAAAGATAAAGATGGAGATTACAAAAACAAACAAAGAGTGGTATTAAATACTACTTCTTCAACTTCAACTCAACCAGCATGGAATTGTACAGGTTCTGAAAAAGATACTTATACAGATACTTATGCTAATGGTGAGAACTCTGAAATTTGGAATATCGACCAATTAAAATCTAAAGAAGTTATTGTTGAAATGGAAGGTAACAATACTTGGACTTCTTCACCTAATGGTGGTGGTGGTTCTTCTAGTACTTCTACTTACACTGGAAAAGTTACTTTAACTGCTAAATAGTAGTAAGTAAATAATATTAAAAAAGGCTACTCACTGAGTAGCCTTTTTTATTTATGGGCGTTTCATTACTTTTAGCAAAATTTTAAAATGGAATTAAAAGGTAGTAAGGTTTTAGTAATTGGCGGAGCTGGATTTATCGGTGGCTTTGTAGTGAGTGAATTACTAAAAGAAGAAGTTAAAGAAGTCATTATTTATGACAATTTTGCTAGGGGAAAGCATGAAAATATAGAGGAATCCTTAAAAGACCCTAGATGTTCAATTTTTCCTTTAGGTGGTGATGTGAGAGAGACAGATATACTTGATGCTGCAATGAAAGATGTGGATTATGTATTTCATTTAGCGGCAATGTGGCTATTGCATTGTAAAGATTTCCCAAGAACAGCATTTGAAGTAAATATAGCTGGTACATTTAATGTATTGGAAGCTTGTGTAAAGAATAAGATTAAAAAGTTAATTTATTCATCATCAGCTTCAGTTTATGGGGATGCAGTGCAAGTTCCTATGACAGAAGAACATCCTTTCAATAACAAGAACTTCTATGGCTCTACAAAAATAGCCGGAGAAGCCATGTGTACAGCTTATAACGATAGATATGGATTACCTGTAATTGGATTGAGGTATATGAACGTTTATGGACCTGGACAAGACCAACATGCGGTATATAGTGGTGTAGTTCCAATTATGCTTAACAAAATAGAAGCTAATGAGGCTCCAACCATCAATGGAGATGGAAGTCAAGCCTATGACTTTATTTATGTGGAAGATGTAGCAAGATGTAATGTAGAAGCATTAAAAAGTGATACAAATTTGGGTTTTTATAATGTAGGTACTGAAGTGCAAACTACCATTAAACAACTTTGTGATACCATTTTAGAACTTAAAGAATCAGATTTAAAAGTTATTTATAAACCTTACGCAGAAGATGATGCAAGACAGTTTGTGAAAAACAGAATTGGTTCAAAACAAAAAGCTAAGCAAGAAATAAATTTTGAATATAGCTATTCATTAGAGCAGGGTTTACAAAAATTGATTGACTGGCGAATTGCTAAAGGAATTGATAAGGCTTAGGAATGTGTGGAATTGCCGGAGCATATCATTTTTCAGGAAGCACTATTAATAAAGCAGACCTGAGCAGAGTAATAAAAACTCTTCATCACAGAGGTCCTGATGGAAATGGCTTTTATCTAGATAATAATATTGCTTTTACTCATAACCGACTTTCTATTATTGATTTATCAGATAATGCTTCTCAACCAATGCTCTCTTCTGATGAAAATTATGTAATTACCTTTAATGGAGAGATTTACAATTTCAAAGAGTTAAAAGCAGAGCTTGAAGCAAAAGGATATTCGTTTAAATCAAACTCTGATACCGAAGTTGTTTTAGTGGGTTACCAAGAATGGAAACAAAAGCTTTTAGATAAGCTAAATGGAATGTTTGCCTTTTCTATTTATGATAAGACAACTAAGCAGTTCTTTTTAGCTCGAGATAGATATGGTATAAAACCCCTTTACTATTTTAATGAATCCGAAAGATTTGTTTTTTCAAGTGAAATAAAAGGAATTACCTCTTACCTTAATTTCAAACCGGAAATAGACAAAGAAGCTGTTTTAGAGTATTTTACCTTTCAGAATTTATTTACTGATAAAACTTTTTTTAAAAATGTAAAGCTTTTCCCGGCCGGACATTATATGTATGTTAATTCAACGGGAGAAATTAATCTAAATCAATTTTGGGATTATAATTTTTCAGAACAAGAAGAATATAGTTCTCATAATGAATACTTAGAAGCTTTTGACCATCATTTTTCTAGAGCAGTAAAACGCCAATTGTTGAGTGATGTGGAGATTGGAACCTATTTAAGCGGAGGAATGGATTCAGGTTCAATAACAGCGATTTCCGCAATGGAAAACCCATATATCAAGTCTTTTACCTGTGGATTTGACTTAAATTCTGCTTCCGGGATTGAGATTAATTATGATGAGCGCCAACGAGCAGAATACATGTCCTATCTTTTTAAAACCGAGCATTATGAAATGGTTTTAAAGTCCGGTGATATGGAAAGAGTTATGCCGGCTATGGCCTATCATCTGGAAGAACCCAGAGTGGGACAATCCTACCCAAACTATTATGCGGCAAAATTAGCGGGTAAATTTGTGAAGGTTGTATTGGGAGGCACAGGTGGTGATGAATTGTTTGGGGGTTACCCTTGGCGATATTACCGGGCAGTGGTAAACGATGATTTTGAAAATTATATTGACAAATACTATCTCTTTTGGCAACGATTAATTCCTAACAAAACCATACATGAAGTATTTGCGCCAATTTGGAATGAAGTTTCTCATGTTTGGACAAGAGATATTTTTAGGGATGTTTTTAAAGGATTAGATATTTCGGAAATTTCCAGTCCTGAGCAGTATGTCAACCTATCCATGTATTTAGAAACTAAGACGTTTTTGCATGGACTTTTAATTGTAGAAGACAAATTAAGTATGGCTCATAGCCTTGAATCTAGAGTTCCCTTTTTAGATAATGATTTAGTTGATTTTGCTTTAAAAGTTCCGGTTAAATATAAACTAGGGAATTTAAAAGAAGTTGTTAGGCTGAATGAAAATGAACCCGGCCATAAACTAGAGCAGTATTTTAACAAAACAAAAGATGGTAAACTTTTGATGCGAAAAGCAATGGAAAAATATATTCCAACAGAGGTTACCGGTAATGCTAAACAGGGCTTCTCAGCACCTGACGCTAGTTGGTTTAAGGGAGAAAGTATAGAGTATGTAAAGGCACTTATTGGGCACTCCAAAGCGCTTATATATGAGTTTATGGATTTTAATGCCGTGAAAAAGTTGGTAGATGAACACATGGAAGGCAAGCAAAACAGACGTTTGTTTATTTGGTCTTTATTATATTTTGAAAACTGGCTAAAAGAGAATTATCAATGAAGATTTTAGTAACAGGTTCTAGTGGTTTTGTAGCGAAAAGCTTAATTAATCGCTTAGTAAATGAAGGACACTATGTGTGTGCTTTACAAAGAAATGCTTCAGTGTCTGTAGCTGAAAATCTTCATGTAATAGTAGCCGATTTATCTAAAGATGATTTTATTCAGCAACTTCCTTCTGATATAGAAGTGGTTTATCATTTAGCACAATCTAAACAATATAGGAATTTTCCTGATGGAGCTAATGACATGTTTAATGTGAATATAAAAAGTACGCAACTTTTATTGGAATGGGTTAGATTAAATGGAGTAAAAAAGTTTTTTTACGCATCTACAGGCAATGTTTATCAGCCTTCTGATAAAATACTTTCTGTTGATGATAAATTGAATGCAAATTCATATTACGCAGCTTCTAAACTTTCTGCAGAGCAATTGGTGAAACAATATGCTAATTCTTTTGAAGTATTTATTGGTAGAGTATTTACGGTGTTTGGTAAAGGGCAAGAAAATATGTTGATTCCAAACATCATTAGTTCGATAAAAGAAAAAAAGCAAATTACACTAAGCGGTGGCAATGGACTTTGGATGACGCCTATACATGTGGATAATATTTGTGATTTATTAATTGGTTTTTTAACACATATAAGTTCCAGTAACCCGTTAATAATAAATATTTCAGGGGAAGAAAAAGTTTCCTTAAAACAAGTGGTACATAAAATAGCTGAAGCTTTATCAATTGAACCAAACATTGTTGAAAAGGATGGTATTGCAGGAAGCCTTTGTGGATTAAACTATAATCCGTTTAATTTGGATATTAAATATAAAAGCATTCTAGATACAAGTCACTATATTTAGAGCTTGAAATGGAGAAGCTAAGAGAACCGGATTTTTTTATTATTGGAGCACCTAAGTGTGGAACAACTGCGCTGGCAACCTATCTTAACTCTAACCGAGACATATTGATATCAGAGCCAAAAGAACCTAATTTTTTTAATACTGATTTTTCAGATGACTTTGGACTATTTAACTCTTATGAAGATTATTTAAAGACTTGTTTCAGAAACAATCATAAAATAAAAATGGCAGGAGAAGCCTCTATTTGGTACTTATTTTCTGAAGTGGCGGTTAGCAATATTCTTAAAAGATTTCCCAATGCTAAGTTTATAGTTATTCTAAGAAATCCTGTAGATATGATTTATTCTTTGTATTCTGAATTAGTATATCAGGGTGTTGAAGATGCTAAAACCTTTCAGGAAGCATGGAGTTTAAGAAAGCTAAGATGGGAAGATAAAAGAGTGCCTGATGAATGTGTTGACCCCAAGGTGTTGTGGTATGGGAGAGTAGCAAGTTTTGGTGAACAATTAGAGCGACTTTATTCGCAAGTTTCTCCCGAAAATGTAAAAGTTATTTTAAATACAGATTTAAATAAGAGACCACTAGAAACATATAAGTCTACACTTAAGTTTTTAGGTGTAAAATATTATGGCTTTAAAGATTTTTCAAAGGTAAATGCCAATAAAAGAGTTAAGTCTCCTTTATTGCTTAAAATTAGTAGAAAATTAAGTAGCAAAAAGCTTACAAGAGTTAAAAGAAAAATAGGAATTCCTGCAAATTATAGCCTCTTAAACATGGTTAAAAATGCAAATACTAAATTTGAAAAGCGAAAACCTCTTTCTGTAGAATTTAGAAAAGAGTTAGTAGACTTTTTTATGAAGGATATAGAAAAGGCTGAAAAAATATTAAACAGAGATTTATCTCATTGGAAACGATAAAATATGCTTAAGAAATTAGTTAGAATATACCGAGACATTAAAAGAAGACTAAAGTCGCAACGAAAGCAAACAGACAATCTATACAAGTTGCTTTATAATATGGTTCATGATTTGGAAGAATCTGTTAACCTAACAGCTGCTCAAACTGCTGTTTCATTTTCCGACCAATGGAAAAAATTTCCGGACGGAGATTTTTTATTAAGTGACCCATGGTTTAAATCTAATGTGGCAGATATTATTGAAAAAGAGGAATTGCAAATTTCAAGAGATTGGATAAAAGGTAAAAAAGTGCTGGATGCTGGATGTGGTAACGGGAGATGGAGCTACGGTTTAGCCCAACTTGGTGGTGATATGACTTGTGTTGATATTAATCAATCAGCTATAGACGCTACCAAAGAAGCGCTGAAAGAATGTGATGTGGAAAAGCAGTTTACATTATCACCATTAGAAACTGTTGCGGAAAAATTAAGCGGACAAAAATTTGATTTAGTTTATTCTTGGGGTGTGGTTCACCATTGCCAAAGCTTTAATAAATCACTGAATCAACTTTGCAGTTTGGTGAAAGATGATGGGGTGTTATTTCTTTATTTATATGGTAGAGAAAGACTTAACATGACCGATGATATTGAGCTTTTTAAAGAAAGAATAGCCTACAATTTACTAGACACAGAAACAGATAAACTGAAATTTCTAATGAAAAAAGCTAAGGGAGATAGAAAAAAGTTAAATATGCTGCATGATTATTATTCCCCTTTAATTAATAGAAGGTTAGATTATAACTATGTAAAGGAATTTTTAGAAAAAAGAGGTTTTGAATTAGTGGAGCGTAATAAAAAACATCCTGAATTGTTTATCAGAGCTGTAAAGTCTAAAAAATCCGATGTAATAAATCATTTTCTTCCTGAGCCTCAAGCACCATTTTGGTTTCAAAGAGACTTAGGTTCGCTAAAGAAAATTTACGTTAAATAAGTTTACTTGAAATCTCAACTTAGAATATTTCATGGTCCTTACAATGTTGCCGGAATAGGCGGGCATCTTGCTGAAGCAGAACGGGAGAGAGGGTACGTGTCTAAATTTATCGTTTACAAAGCAAATAAACTTATACATAATCATGATGAGAATATAGACTTTACAAAGAACCATCTTTTTAAAAGGTTTATTTATGTACCTTTTTATTTCTTTTGGAAGTGTCTTTTCAGTTTTGATGTTTTTCATTTTTACTTTGGTAAAAGTTTGTTGATGTTCAATCTGGACTTGCCAATTCTCCGACTATTTGGTAAGAAAATTATTATGACGTATTGTGGTTCTGAGGTAAGATTAGTGGGGAAAGTAGAAAGCAAACGAAATCCTTATGTAAAACATATACAGTTTTCTACATCCTCTACTACCAAAAAAATATGGTCAAGTAATTTTTTTCTGATACAATGGATTAAGTGGATTTTTCTGTTTCAATACGATATACCCAAATACGATACCCGCAAGCAAATAATGATGTGGTGGCAGAATTTATTTGTCCACAAGTTCCTTGCTTATAGAGATTTGTATGCAAGTGCATTAACGGTTATCCCTAAAGAAAAAGTAATAAAAGATGTATTTATAAATAATATAGGTATAGCCTCATCAGATGAGTTGAAATTTGAAGAACCCCAGCAAAATGAAAAAGTAGTTATTGTCCATGCACCAACAAATCAGTTGGTTAAAGGAACTAAGTTTGTGGAATGTGTATTAGATAAGTTAAAGTCTGAGGGAATTGATTTTGAGTATATACAGATTTATCGAATGCCTCATGAAGAGGTAATGGATATTCTAAAACATAAAGCCGATATTGTAATTGACCAAATGCTTTTAGGTAGTTTCGCTTCATTGTCTATTGAAGCTATGAGTTTTGGAAAGCCGGTTATTTGTTATTTAATGGATGAAATTGAAGCTGATTTTAATGGCGAATTAGCTATTTACAATTGCAATATTGATAATCTCTATGAAAAATTAAAAGAGTTGATTAAAAGCAGAGAATTAAGAGTAAAACTAGGGCAAAAAGGAATAAGCTTTATTCAGAAGTATTATGATAAAAATGAAATAGTGAATAATATGGTTCAATTATATCAATCTCTTGTAAGCGTTAAGTGACCGGTAAATACTTCACTTTTTTGAGTTCCCGTTTCATCTGTATATTGAATATTTAAAACATAATAATAAGTTCCGTCAGAGGCTTTTTTTCCTGTATAAGTGTAACCATCCCAATAAGCATTTTTTCCTTTTGAATTATGTAGTAATTCTCCCCATCTGTTATAAATGCTAATTTCTAACTCTTGTATGTTTCCATCTACTAAAAAGAGATCATTTTTTCCATCACCATTTGGACTAAATACATTGGGTATAATTAGCTTTCCACAGTAAACTTCATAAACATTAATCATGTAATAAGAACTGTCGCAACCGTCATTAGATTTTATAGTATCAATATATACTCCTTCTTCATCATACCAATTTTCAAATAAAAGAATGCTGTCACCGTTACAAATAGTGTCATATAGACTGATTGAGTTTGCAGAGTTAACAGTTAGATTTAAGTAAAAGGTGCTATCACAACCCAATGAACTTGTATAGTTTGTTTGAAAGTTACCTGTTGAATAATAATATGTCCCCTGAAACAAGGAACTGTCACCATTACAAATAGTGTCATAGCTTACAGAGCTATATGTTGGGTTTACTGTAAGATTTGACTGAATGATACTGTCACATGTTGATTGAGCTTGAAGAGTATCATAGTATATACCTGACTTGACTTGATAGCCTCCTTGAATGAAAATACTATCTCCTTGGCAGATAGAAAGATTATTAATAGTTGTAATATTTGGAATTATAGATAAACTACTTTGGATAATGCTATCACATCCATTAATTGCTTGTAGAGTATCAAAATAAATTCCTGAAGTAAATTGATAATTACCTTGAAGGAAAATGCTATCTCCTTGACAAATAGATAGGTTTGTTGATGAAGAAGTAGTTGGTTTGACTGTAAGTAAAAGAGTTCTAATACTATCACACCCTTTTGAAGAGCTGATGGTTACGGGATAATTACCACTAGAAGAAAAATAATTATTTTCAAACAATAAGCTATCTCCTAAACAAATAGTATCTAAAATTGAAATAGAGTAGATGGGATTTGTTGTTAAATTAAGGGTGAAAGCACTATCACATCCAAAACTGGTATTCATACTAACAGTATATACTCCCGTATTTTTATAATAGCTATTTTGAAAAAGTATGCTGTCTCCTTGGCAAATTGATGTATTTGTTGAAAATGTATATGTTGGATTAATAGATAAATTTATTTGTATTATACTATCACAACTTAATATACTTTGAAGAGTATCGAAGTACATTCCTGGAGTCTTTTGATAATTTCCTTGTAAAAACATACTATCTCCTTGACATATAGAAGTATTTGTTGAAGATGAAAAAACAGGGTTTAATGTTAAGTTGGTTTGGATTGTACTATCACATCCATTAATTGTTTGTAGAGTATCAAAGTAACTTCCGGCAGAATTTTGATAACCTCCTTGGAGTAAGACACTATCTCCTTGACAAATAGAGATACTATTTACTATTTGAAAATTAGGGTCTATTGTTAAATCAATAATAACAAGACTATCACACCCAAGAGACGTCTTTATGGTGTCCCTATATTTTCCGGCAGTATTTTCATAGTTTCCAAAAATTAAAGCGCTGTCTCCTTGACATATGTTTTGGCTATAATAATGCCTTTGATTCTGAACTGTTCTGCATAAGCCAGCGTGAGATAGTTTGCCACCTAAATGAAAACCATTATCAACAAGATTACATGCCGTACCCAAACTATTGGGCGAATTAATTACAGCCAAGAAACTATCATTATATACAGCTGCATAAATTTTATCATCCGGTGCTAACTCTAAATAACCAATATGGTAACCATTTGTACCAGGTCCTGATGCTGAACCAACAATTGTTGCACTATTTATGATGTTTGTAGGAGAACCTGCATTTAAGTTAAATTGTGTAATGTTTTGTCCATACCACTGAGTAACATATAATAATGAATTGTCCGGTGAAAATGCAGCACCCCAAGCTCTAGTATAGCCACTAATAGTAATTGGATTTGAAACAACTCCGGTATTCATATTATAATCAAACAACTCAAACCTGTCAGCCCCATATGTGGCACATACAATTTTTTTACCATTGTCAGAAATTGTCATTTGACCTAAAGCATTATTGGTGATTCCGGAATGAACTGAACCAATATTACTATTTGTTGGAGTTGTATTTAGACCAGTTGAAGTTAGTTTATAGGAAGAAAAAGTGTTTGAATTCCATCTGTGAGTTACAATCCAATAACTATTGTCACAGCTATTATAAATAGCATCAATTCTCTCCGTAGAAGGTGAGAATAATAAATTATTTTTGCTAGTAACACCACCTAATCCACTATTTAAACTTATATCTACAATATGATATCTGAAGCCATTTGCTCCTATAAAAACATCAACCGTGAATATATAATAGATGTTTGGTGAACTTGGTTGTGGTACTATAATAGCAACCTGACCTGCATTATTATTGCCAAGTAGTCCCGTACCATTAGCCATTGCTACATGATTTTTATTATAAACAGTTACTCCATTAGTGTAAAATAGTAGATTCCCTAGGCTGTCAGATATTGATGAAGAACAATCATAGGCAAATAATGCTCCATTTGTAAGTGGTACCGGAGGTCCACTTGAAAAGTCCATTCCTGCATTATTCCCAAAATACCAAGTATTATTTTGACCAAAAAATAATGAGGTTGAGAAAAATAGCGTTAGAATAAATAAGGATTTAAGAAAATTCATGAAATTGAACTTATAGCTTATTTATTCTAAAGAATTTAGAGCTTAATTTATCAGATACTTTTACTATGTAAACCCCTTTTGACTGATTACTTATATTGACGAAAATTAATTTATTTGTATTGCTTCCTCTCTCAATTATTCTTCCATCAATAGATGTTACCTCATATTCAATAAATTCATCATAATCTCCTAAGTCAATTATAAAGTTTCCGTCATTGGGGTTAGGGTAAACAGAAATATTACTATTTAAGAGTTCATTTATCCCTAAACAATAAGTAACAGTGATTAAAGTGGAGTCTGAGTTTTTACAACCGTTATTATCCATATAGTTATATGTTACATAAAAATTCCCTACGCCACTTAGAGAAGGGTCAAAATAATTTCCGGTAATCCCTGTAGATCCTGTATAGTATCCTCCGGAAGGAGTCCCTTGTGGTAGTAGTATCGGTGGAGTTTTAGTACATACAGTATCGTTTGAAAAGTTATTTATGGTGACACTTGGTGCTTGATTAGCTACCAAACTTATTACGACAATACTGTCACAATTTAAAGATGTTTTAATTGTATCAGTATATTTTCCAGAATTTGATTCGTAGTTTCCAAAAATTAAAACACTATCCCCTTCACAAATAGATATTTCATCAAGATGTCTAGGATATTGAACTGTTCTACATAAGCCTGCATTTGATTTCTTCCCGGCTAAATAGAATCCATTATCTACCATATTACAATTTATTCCTATTTTATTAGGAGAGTTGATAACAGCTAGATATGTATCGTCATATACTGCCGCATAAATTTTGTCATCAGGAGCAAGTTCAATATAGCCTATATGGTAGCCGCTAGTTCCAGGACCCGAAGCATTTCCTACGGATACAGCGCTATTAATTATGTTTGAAACAGAGCCTGCATTTAAGTTAAATTGTGTAATATTTTGTCCATACCACTGAGTAATATATAATAATGAATTGTCCGGTGAAAAAGCAGTACCCCATGCTTTTGTATAATTTGGAATAGTAATTAAATTGGTTAAAGTTCCTGTGTTCATATTAAAATCATAAACCTCAAAGGCTCCAATATCATAAAGAGCATTAGCAACTCTTTTTCCATTATCGGAAAAAGTTAGCTGACCAATTCCGTTATTGGTATTCCCGGAAAGATTTGCCCCAATATTTGTATTTACTGGAGTAGTGTTTAATCCTGTAGAGGTTAGTTTGTATGCAGAAAAAGTATTTGAATTCCATCTATGAGTTAATATCCAATAACTATTATCGCAGCTATTATATATAGCATCAAGTTTTTCAGTAGAGGGTGAGAAAAGCAAATTGTTTTTACTTGTAACTGCTCCTAATCCTGAATTTAAGCTAATGTCTACTACATGATACCTAAATCCATTTGAACCAGCAAAGGCGTCTACAGTAAAAACATAATAAATGTTTGTTGAGCTTGGTTGAGGGACTATTATTGCAACCTGTCCACCATTAATATTGCCTAATATTCCGGTGCCATTCGCCATAGCAACATGGTTTTTGTTGTATATGGTAGTGCCATCTGTATATATAATTAAATTGCCAGAGCCATCAGAAATAGAGGCAGAACAATCGTATGCAAAAGCAGCTCCATTTGTAAGAGCTATAACAGAACCATTTGAAAAATGCATTCCCGCATTATTTCCAAAATACCATGTGTTATTTTGTGCTTTCAAAGGAACATACATAAGGCTCACAATAATAGCACTCAAAAAAAGTTTAAGTAACTTCATATAGCTTTGTTAAGTTAAGTAGCAAATTTAACATACTTTTGCCACTTATTTAAAAATAATTTTGGGTATAGTTAAACGACAAGCCGTTAAAGCAACTATTGTATCCTATGTAGGAGCATTTTTAGGTTATTTTAATCAAGTTGTACTATTTGTACAATTTCTTGCGCCTGCTCAAATTGGTTTAATTCGTCTTATAGTTGATTTTGCTACGGTTGCTAGTCAAGTTACTTTGCTGGGAATACCAAGTGTTATTTTAAAATATTTTCCATTTTTCAAGGATAGAGACAAAAAGCATAATAATATTTTAAGCTTTTCCATACTAACAGGGCTTATTGGGTTTGCTTTGGTTGTTATCGTTCTTTTTGTTTTTAAGGGAGTATTTGTAAAAATATACGAAGAGCGTTCGGAAGAATTTATCGATTATTATCATTTGGTAATTCCATTACTTTTCTATTTTACTTTCTTTAATATTCTGGATGCATACTCTCGTTCGCTAATGAGAATAACCGTTCCATCCATTTTAAGAGATGTTTTTTCAAGAGTGCTGGTAGCAGCAGTCGTTGTTGTTTTTTACTTCAAACTAATTGATTTTAGCTGGATGATTAGCTTATATGCTCTTTCATTTGTTATTCCGGTTATTGCACTGGCTTATTATATAAAGCGATTAGGGCATTGGTTGTTGGGAATCAATTTTAGTTTTTTTACCAAAGAGTTAAAGAAAAGTATTTCAAGTTTTGCGGGTTTTTCATTGCTTGGAACAGCTTCATCTACTTTAGTTTGGAGAATAGATGTTTTAATGATAGCGCCTTTGTTAGGATTGGCAGAAACAGGAATTTATGGTATTGCCAGCTATATTGGTTCGGTAATTGAAATTCCCGGGCGTTCATTGTCGCAAATATCTATGCCTGTTATTGCGGATGCCTGGAAAAATAATGATTTGCCTAAAATTGCCGATATGTATAGTAGAACGGCCTTAAATCAGTTAATTATTACCGGTTTAATATTTTTAGTGATATGGTGTGGAATAGATGACATTATTGATATATTTCTAAAAACGGAATACCAAGAAGGGAAGTATGTAGTATTATTTATTGCTTTAGGAAAATTAGTGAATTTAGCTTCAGGGGTAAATGGTGAAATTATTATGACATCAAAGTATTATAGATACAATATCATTGTGATTATGATACTTATGGTAGCTACTATTGGTTTTAATATTGTTTTTATACCACTTTACGGAATAACCGGAGCGGCTTTTGCAACTTTTTTATCTCTGGTGATATTCAACTTGGCTAAGTTTATATTTGTTTGGATTAAACTGAAAATGCAGCCTTTTGGAGGCAAACATTTCCTGTCAGCACTGATTATAGCTTTATTTGTAATTGTGAGTATGTACAGCCCTAAAATAGGAAATTCCCTTATTGATTTATTGATACGATGCTCTGTAATAAGCATACTCTACATTGTAATTGTTTACTTCACTAAACTTTCTGAAGACATTAATGAGTACGTTGATATGGGGATTAATAAATTAAGAAAGATCTTCAAGTAACTCCTGACAGTTTTTGTATCGCTTTTTGTCTTCTTCTGTAGTTACTTTTATTTGTAGTGCTTTTTTTAACACAGCTTTAGCTAACTCCACTTTTTTATTTAAACGATAGGTGTCGGCCAATTCGTAAAAATGTAGAATATAATCGGGCTCTAATTTGCAACACATGATAAATGCATTTTCTGCATCTTCATAAGTGCCACCTTCAGGAACACCACCAAAAAAGGCATTAATCATTGCTTTTTCCATAGCATTAAACCCGGCAATTGTTTTGTGGTATCTTCCCAAAACATGATATGCTCCGGCATGTCTCGGGTTGAGAGCTATTGTTTTTTCTGCCTCTGTTTTAATTAATTTGGCATTGGCAATTTTTTGTTTGCTACTTGCATTTTCATTTATTCTTCCAAGAGCAAGAGCATAAGCAAAGTGTGCTTCTGCATTTTTATTGTCTAGGGCGATTGCTTTTTTTGCAAGGTCTTCGGCTTTTTCGTAATATTTTATTCTTTCTGATTCAGTTGGCATGCTTACTCCATATCTAGAGCAACTAGAGCTAAGCCTTGCAGCATAATCAGCATTATTAGGATCAATATCATATAGTTTAGTAAAAACTTCGTAGGCGTCTTTACTCTGATAAGTATCCATTAGTTCAATACCTTTTTTGTAAAGCTCGGTTTCGCTTTGTGAAAACCCAAAAACTGATGCTCCTAGAAATAAAATACTAATCCACTTTTTCATCATTAACAAATTTAAGCTTTTTCAAATTTACTCTTTTTGCGTACTTAATACTAGCATTTAACTCATATCCAATTAATATTGAAAGTGAATTGTAGTACAGCCACAGCATTATAACAATTAGTGCTCCTATAGAACCATAAAATTTATTGTAGTTAGAAAAGTTGTTTACATAAAAAGCAAAACCAAAAGATATAATGATGGTTAATACTGTTGCTAAAGTTGAGCCTGCCGAAATCATCTTAAATTTTTCTCCTTTTGGGCTGCCAATGTAGTAGGTTAATGAAAATCCAAAAAAGCAGAGAAGCATAAATACTAATATTTCTATAAGTTGAAGTAAAAATGCAGTAAATCCACCTTTTATTATTTCTTCGTCAATTAAATAATGGATGATGCTTTCCCCAAAAACGATTACCGTAATTGCTAAAACCATTAAAAATGATAAAACAAACAACAATAAAATAGAACGAAGCCATAAAATCAAGGGCTTTCTCTTACTTTGATTAAAATAAGAAGAGTTAAACGACATAAGCATTGCATTAATGCCATTTGTAGCCAGATAAAAGGCAAAAATAAAACCAAAGGAAACTAATCCTCCGCTTGACTTAGATAATATACCATATATTGTTTCTTCAAGCAAGCTATAAGCATCAGACGGCAATCCAAATTCCATCATTAGCATTACTTCTGCTTGAAAATTATCGATGGGAATAAACGGGATTAATGAAAATAAGAAAATAATAGAGGGGAATAAGGCTAAAAAAAATCGGAAGGCTAGAGAATATGCTCGTGTAGTGAGAGAGCCTTTTTTTAACCCTGCTATAAAAAATGAGCCAACTTGCAATGATGATAAGCCTTCAAAGCCCGGCAGAACGATTTTGTCTAGCTTTTTTTGAAAGGCTTTTACAAGTTTACTGTTCTTTATTTTAGCAATTATTTTTTTCATTCAAAGGCTTTTAGACTCATGTCTAAGCTTTTAATTTGATGTGTAAGTGCGCCAACCGAAACATAATCTACTCCACATTTTGCGTATTCTACAATTGTAGAGGCATTAATATTTCCTGATGCTTCTGTTTCATACTTGCCATCTATTAATTTTATGGCAGTTATTAAATTTTCATAAGAAAAATTATCCAGCATTATTCTGTTTATTTTACCTACTTCTAATATCTGTTTTACCTCTTCTAAATCTCTTGCCTCTATTTCAATTTTTAAATTAAGTTGTTTGGATTGCAAATAGTCTATCGTATTTTCAATCGCATTTTTAATGCTTCCGGCATAATCGATATGATTGTCTTTAATTAAAATCATATCATATAGTCCAAACCTATGATTTTCTCCTCCGCCAATTTTAACTGCTAGTTTTTCGAAATAGCGAATACCGGGAGTTGTTTTTCTAGTGTCTAAAACCTTTGTTTTATAGTCTTTAATTAAAGAAGCCAGGTAGTTAGTATGTGTGGCAATGCCGCTCATTCTTTGTAAAAAATTTAGAGCCAAGCGTTCTGCCATTAATATTTTTTGGGCATTTCCTTCTACGGTAAAAGCAATATCTCCTTTTTTGATTGAAGCTCCATCTTTTATAAATTCAGAAAAATGAATAGACGGGTCAATTTTAAGAAATACTGTTTTTGCAATGTCAACACCTGCCAGTATTCCATTTTCTTTAACTAATAAACGGGCTTTTTTTTGGGTGTTAACAGGAATAGTAGAGAGCGATGTATGGTCACCATCTCCAATGTCTTCTTTTATAGCCCAATCAATAAATTCTTCAGGAGTCATTTATTTAATTTGGCTACAAAGGTATTTTAAATTGTAATTAAATCAACTTAGCTACTCACTATCCTTTTCTATGCGAATCTCATGGATAGTAACTTTAGAACCCATTTTGTAAAGAATGTAAGTTCTGTATTTAGTGGTATCTATAATTAAATTACCAATAGCATAATTGCTGCCATTTTTAGACTGACCGCTATGTAGGGTTTTATAGCTTTTAGGTGTGCCCGACTGATAAAACTTCTTTAAGATGATTTCTGCTTGCTGTTTGCTATAAATATCTTCACTTCCGGGTATGTCTAAATCAACTTCAGAATTAAAATAAGTGGCTAATACCTGAGTGTTTCCGGTAGCAAGAGCTGTTTCGATTTCTTTTGGTAAGCCTGTAGTTTGAAATAGTGAGGCAACAAAAACAAATAATGCAAAAATTGTAGAGTTCATCTTTTTTATTTTTTTACTGGATTAAACAAGAATCGAACCAAAATGTATTTACAATATTACAAAATAATAAAGCAGCATTTGTGGGATATTTCCAAAAGTTATCAAAACCCTATTTTAAAAGGGTTTTAATAGCAGATTTCGTCTTTGAACCGAGTGATTGGTTTTTGCTGATTTCAAAATAAGGATGTATTTCAGCCCCAAAACTTCTAAAATATCTTTCTACGCCTTTTATCATAGAGCCTTCAAAATCAAAAATTTCATGTGTTTTTGAGTAATCCTTGAGCGCCTGATAAAAAAGTAGGCTTAACGCACCATTATGATTACATGTAGTCCTTGTTCCTCCAGCAATATAATAGGCGGTGTCTTTATCATGACAAACAAAAATAGTTGCATCGGTGTTACCATCTTTTTCTGAGAAATAAAGTTTTCCTTGCTTATTTTGAATGGACTGATTAATTAGCTCTGTCAACGGTTTTTTAGGGATAACATCAATGTTTTTCTCCGCAATAAATTTCTCTGAAAAAATTTCATAAAATAGTTCAGCATTATGGCTACCTGATATTTTATATTCTTTTTCAGCGCTTTTTATATTTCTCTTTAAAGTGTCTTTAAAGTTTGATTCCACTTGGCTAAAGTTGAATAGATGTTGAATTTTGTAAGTGTATCGGGTAGTTTGAGAAAAACCTTTCCAATACCAAGGAAGCCAGTTGGTTATTTTGGTAGAAGTTTTTTGGTTAAAAAAATCAAAATCGGGATAGGCTTCAATAAGCTTTTCAATACTCTGATAGTATTTGCTGGCATTGGTTAAATATTCTTCTTGATGAAAATGTGGTCCTAAAAATTGAGTGTAGGGAGGTGGAATAATTGTTTTTCCATTATATGATATAGGGCAAGTTAGTATAACATCTTCTTTGTCTTTTAGAATTAGTATATCCCATTTGTTACAGACACTATCTAGCCACCAAGGTTGATGATAAATAGGGGCATTGCTTGAAAGCTCCTTTTGATAGTATTTTTTGTCTTTAATTATTTCCATAAAGAAGTCTAAAACTAAAAAATAAGCTTGAATATTATCTTTACCAAATGAAAATTGTGCTTTTTCAAATAGCAAAAACTTCAGAAACTTATATTCAAACAGGTGTGAATGATTATGTTCAACGACTAAAGCATTACTGTAATTTCGAGTTAGAAACATTTGATTTAAAGAAATTTAAGGGTGATGTAGATGCACAAAAATTAGAAGAAGGAAAATTATTGTTGTCTCAAATTACTCCGGCTGATTATGTTATTTTACTGGATGAAAATGGGAAAGAGTTTTCTTCAATAGGCTTTTCAGATTGGCTGCAAAAGAAAATGAATACGGGTATGCAGCGTATAGTGTTTGTAATTGGCGGTGCTTATGGTTTTGATGCTCAGATGTATGAAAGAGCTAATGAAAAAATTGCCCTTTCTAAAATGACATTTTCACATCAAATGGTACGGTTATTTTTTACTGAACAGCTGTATAGAGCATTTACTATTTTAAAGGGAGAGAAGTATCATCATTGATTATTGGCTAAATAATTCTCCCATTTCCAGGCACTGGTCATCATATCTTCAATACTGTGTTTCGCTTCCCAGTCCAATACTTTTTTTGATTTAGTGCAATCAGAATAAATAGCTTCAACATCTCCGGGACGTTTAGGGCCAATTTGTTTATTCACCTTTATTCCGGTGCTTTTTTCAAATGCGTCAACCAACTCTAAAACGGAAACTCCTTCTCCCGAACCCAAATTGATGACATCATAAAAGCTGTTATCTTCTTTTTTAAACAATACCTTTAAAGCTAAAATATGAGCATGAGCTATGTCTGAAACATGGATATAATCTCTAATACAAGTCCCATCTCTGGTGTCATAGTCATTACCATATATAGTTAAAACATCATTTTTTCCAATAGCTGTTTTGCAAATAATAGGTACAAGATTGGTTAGTTTTTTACAGTCTTCGCCATTCAAGCCACTCATGTGAGCACCAACAGGGTTAAAGTAGCGAAGCGAGATTGCTTTAATAGATTGTGAACGGGTATATTTTTCAATCATTTCTTCACCCAGAAGCTTTGTTTCTGCATAAGGAGATGCAACAGGATTAAGTGGAGTGGTTTCGCTCACAGGTAACTCTTTTATATTGCCATAGACGGAGCAAGAAGAAGAAAAAATGAAATTTTTAACGCCATACTTTACTGATAATTCAAGTAGATTTTCTAATGATTTGAGATTGTTGAAATGATAAACCTCAGGCTTTTCAACTGATTCCGGCACTGATTTTAATGCTGCAAAATGTATAATGCCGTCTATTTTATTTTCTGAAAAAATAGATTCGGTAGAAGTGATATCAGTTAAATCAACATTGTAGTTTTTTATTTTCTTTCCTGTTATTTTTTCAATTCTATCAAAAGTGTTTAGTGAAGAATTGCAAAAGTTGTCTGCCGAAATAATTTCAAAATCAGAGTTTTCGATTAAGTCAATAATAGTATGAGAGCCAATGTATCCGGCACCTCCTGTAACTAATATCAATTTTTTATTACTCATTACAGGCAAATCTAGGATTTAAAAGGAATATGAATGAGTTTTTTAGTTTCAAAAAAATCAGTTTTAAATAAATCATACAAGCTATACTCAGTATAGTTTCTTTTGGTTTCTTTTAACTCTTCAGTCAAATCACCTCCTTTTATAAGTAACCATCCGTTTTTAAGTGAATTGTTATTATTAGTATGTATATTATTTTTGGTCCACCCGATAATTTTTTCAGCAGGCGCAACAGCTCTGCAGGTCACAAAATCATATTTTTTTTGGTGATTTTCACATCTATTAGTTTCTGCAGTGCAGTTTTTTAAATCTAATGCTTCAATTACTTCTTTTACCGCTAGAATCTTTTTGTTGATGGAGTCCATTAAATGAAATGTACATTCAGGAAACATAATGGCTAAAGGAATTCCTGGAAAACCACCTCCTGTACCGATATCAAGTATTTTTGTGCCCGAAACAAACGAAATTATTTTGGCAATTCCTAAAGAGTGTAATACATGCTTTTCATAAAAAGAATCAATGTCTTTTCTAGAAATTAAATTTACTCTTTGATTGATTTCAGCATAAATCCCAAACAGCTTTTCGAAATGTTGCTTTTGGGTGCTTGTTAAATTTGGAAAGTGGTTAAAAATGAGTTGGGGAGAGGCTTGCATTAAATTCTTCCTTTGGTATTTTTCATTAAATCATACAACGCTTCTCTGGCTCTGTAAAGTTGAGCTTTAACAGTTCCAAGTGGTAGCTTTAATTCATCTGCAATTTCTTCGTAGGAATATTCTTTAAAGTAGCGTAAAACAACCAAATTCTTATATCTTGGTTTAAGCTGTTTTACCACATAGCGCATTAATTTTATTTTCTGTTTATTGATGAGCTTTTCTTCAGGGTCCATGGTGTCAGTCTTAACATCAAAAGTCGGACTGCTTTCATCATCACCATTAATGTTTTGATCTAAAGAAAAAGTTTGCATTCTCTTTTTTCTAATAAAATCAATACAGTTATTAGAAGCAATTTTAAATAACCAGGTGCTAAATGCGTAATTGGGTGAATATTGGTGTAACCTGTTAAAAGCTTTACCAAATGCTTCAATGGTTAAATCATCAGCATCATCAGCATTTCTTACCATTTTTACCATCATAAAATAAATGGAGTCACGATATTTCTTCATGAGCTTTGCGTAAGCTACTTGGTCACCTTCAACAGCAGCGTTGATTAATACCAAATCTTCCTTCGCTTTGTCTGATAAGTTTTCGTTTATTTCCATCCCGCTTGTTTGGTAAATTTATTTAAAATAAATAAAAAACCGATAAATACCTCCAAAAATATTTCAAGTAGAGGCCACAATAAAATATAATACCAGTAATATTTAATTTGACCTAATTTATTAGAAAATACTAGTCCTGATATAATTTTAAGAATGTAAACTCCTAGAATTGAGTAAAAAACGATTGGTTGCTTTACATATATGCCTACTAAAAAAACTACTAAGGCAGATATATTTAAAAGTTGATGAATGGCTAAAATGCTTTTATTTCTTTTATTATATCTACTACTGCTAGATAAGTGTCTTCTTTTCTGTTTTATCCAATTAAAAAAACTATTTGGCGAGTTAGAAAAAGTAATTGAATTGGGTGAGAAATTAACTGTTGTAGAAGAAGGTTTAGCAGCTTGATTAATAAAAATATCATCATCACCGGAAGGAAGATTAATATGCGAAGAAAACCCCTTATGCTTAAAAAAGACATCTTTATGGTATGCAAGATTTCTTCCTACAGCCATGTAAGGAAAACCTGCTAAAGTAAAAGCGGAATACTGGTGTGCTATTCTAAATCCGTCAAATCTGTGAATAAAGTTTAATAGTGTGTTTTTTGGTGTAAATAAACCAATTCCTAAAACAATATTATTTGGATATTGAAAGCTATCCATCATTGATTTTATCCATTGTTTGGATTGAGGTTGACAATCAGCATCTGTAAATAAGAGATGGTCGTGAGTAGCTACTTTAATTCCGGTGGACAATGCATACTTTTTACCTGGAAATGGAAATTTGTTTTCCGGAATATTTACTATTCTTAAATGCTTGTATTTCTTTTGAATTCTAAGCAATACATTTTCAGTATCATCCTCAGAACGGTCATTAATGACAATAACTTCATAATTAGGATAGTCCTGCTCTAATATGGTTGGTAGATTTTTTTTTAAGTTTTCTTCTTCATACCTAGCGGCAATTAAAACACTTACCGGTGGGTACTCTGTTGCTTCTTTTGGTTTTTTCCAGAAAAATATGCGGGCGTAGAAATAAAGATTAAAAAGTCCGAAAACTATGATTATGACATAACAAATGTAAATGAGGTATTCCGAAGTCATTGAGCAAAAATAGAAACGAATGTTAGTCATTTAGCTATCTTTACACTCATTTTTCAACAAGTATGGAGTTTAAATTGTTAGCAAAAGATAAGGATTCAAAAGCAAGGGCAGGGGTAATTACTACTGATCATGGTGAAATTCAAACTCCAATTTTTATGCCTGTGGGAACAGCAGCTAGCGTTAAAGGGGTTCATCAACATGAAGTAGAGAATGATATTAAAGCACAAATTATTTTAGGGAATACTTATCATCTATACTTGCGACCTGGTATGGATATTATGCAAAAAGCCGGAGGATTGCATCAGTTCATGAATTGGAAAAAACCTATTTTAACGGATAGTGGCGGTTATCAGGTTTTTTCACTTTCCGAAAGACGAAAAATAACAGAAGAAGGAGCAACTTTTTCTTCTCATATTGATGGCTCTAAACATCTGTTTACACCCGAAAATGTAATGGATGTGCAGCGAACAATAGGCGCAGATATAATTATGGCTTTTGATGAATGCACGCCATATCCTTGCGAAAAAAAATATGCAGAAGATTCTATGCATTTAACTCACAGATGGCTGGATAGATGTGTAAAAGCTTTTCATGAAAGTGAGCCGAAATACAACTACTCTCAAACACTTTTCCCTATTGTTCAAGGAAGTGTTTATCCAGATTTACGAAAGCAATCTGCTGAATTTATTGCTTCCAAAGAACAGGAAGGAAATGCAATAGGTGGTTTATCTGTGGGTGAACCAGATGAAGATATGTATGCCATGTGTGAGTTGGTATGTGATATTTTGCCTTCTGATAAGCCAAGGTATTTAATGGGGGTGGGTACGCCTGTGAATCTACTGGAGAATATTGCGCTGGGTATTGATATGTTTGATTGTGTGATGCCAACTAGAAATGGCAGAAACGGACAATTATTTACCTGGAATGGAATAATAAATATCCGAAATAAGAAGTGGGAAGACGATTTTTCACCATTAGATGAATCGGGAACTAGTTATGTGGATAGCTTTTATTCTAAAGCTTATATTAGGCATTTAATGCATTCAAAGGAGTTGCTGGCTCTTCAAATATGCAGTATTCATAACTTAGCATTTTATCTGGACTTAGTAAGAGTGGCTCGGGAAAAAATCATTGAGGGAACATTTTACGATTGGAAAAATAAAATGGTAAAACAATTGAACGAAAGACTTTAATGAGTTATAAAATTGAAAAAATATCACCCGAAATTAGTAATCACTTACCAGAGCTAGTAGTAGATTATTTAAATGGGGTTGAGTTTCTAAAACCATTTTATCAATATACTCCCAATATCAATTCTTTTAAGCAGATTATTGAGGATAGAAAAAAGCATCCTGTTAATCGTAAAGCTTTGGTAGAAACCCTTAAAGAACAATATAAAAGCATTTCTGCAAAACCTGAGTTAGATGTTTTGTTGGACGAAAAAACTTTTACGGTTACTACCGGACACCAACTTTGTTTATTTACAGGACCTATCTATTTTATTTACAAAATCGCAACTACGATTAATTTAGCTAATCAACTTAAAAAAGCATATCCTGAATATAATTTCGTGCCGCTTTACTGGATGGCATCTGAAGACCATGATATTGATGAAATTCAGGACTTATATATTAACGGAGAGCAATTAGATAGTGAAATTTCTTATAGTGGAATTGCGGGAGAATTGCTAACAACAATGCTTTCCAATTTTATTGATGAAGTGGAAGAGAAAGTAAAAGTCAACCAAGAGTTATTTACTCTTTTAAAAAAGGCTTACAAAGAGCAAGAAAATTTAGCCAATGCCACCAGGCAAATTGTAAATGATTTGTTTGGAAGTTACGGTTTAGTGGTGATAGACGGAAATCATAAAGCGTTAAAACAAAGTTTTTCAGAAGTAATAAAAGATGAAATCTTAAAAGAAACTTCTGCTAAATTGGTTGAAGAACAATCAAAAATGCTTTCAGAAAAATATAAGACGCAAATTAACCCTAGAGCCATTAACTTATTTTACCTAGGAGGAAATAGTAGAGAAAGAATTGAGAAAATAAATAACGCTTACCAAACCATTAATGGTAAATTTAACTGGAGTGAAAAAGAGTTGTTAGAAGAGATAAACGAATCTCCTCAAAACTTTAGTCCAAATGTGGTGCTTCGACCTCTTTATCAGGAAACTATTTTGCCTAATTTGGCTTATGTTGGTGGTCCTTCAGAAATTGCCTATTGGTTTCAACTTCAGAAAGTGTTTGAATATCATCAGCAATTTTATCCAGCTTTAATTTTAAGAAATAGCTCTTTATTACTAAATGCATCTGTGCAGAGGAAAATGGAGCAGCTTGATTTAAAATCAGGCGATTTATTTAAATCAGAGCAAGAGTTAATCAAAGTGTTTTTAGAAAAACATCAAAGTTATAAGGGTATAGAAGAAGAAAAGAAAAAATTGAATCAACTTTTTGAATCAGTTCTTACTAAAGCTAGTAGCATAGATGAAGGGCTTAAAAGTTTTATCTTGTCTCAGAAAGCTGCCTCAGAAAAACAATTAGAAAATATTGACAAAAAGATACTAAAGACAATTAAAAACCAAGAAGAAGTAAA
The DNA here is from genome assembly GCA_030426475.1 of Bacteroidia bacterium. Lineage (GTDB taxonomy): Bacteria > Bacteroidota > Bacteroidia > Flavobacteriales_E > Vicingaceae > CALALS01. The sequence goes on along the minus strand of JAUHYR010000012.1, from coordinate 12,862 downwards.
TATTGAACGTATTCGATTTATCCATCAATTTGTTTTTCCAAATGCTACATTTCAAGAACGAAAAATGAATGTACTGGATGATACTAATTGGTTGGGAAAAGAATTAATTGATGTTATCATTTCTGATTTGGATGTTCTTGACTTTCGTCTGAATTTAATCTTTTCTTCCTAGATTTATTTAACAGAAACATTGTTCCCACCCAAGCAAGCAACCCAACTACAGCAAGTATATTAAGTATTTTATCTTTCCCGAAGATAAAGTAATAGCCAAACAACACAGAAGCTATTATGGAGGCAACAATTATTTTCTGTTTATCTTCTTTATACATGGTTGATTTTAAGTTGCATTACAGTAGCTATCGATAGCACTCTTGTTTTTGCCTGATTGGCTATTTCTCCATTAAAAAGCTCATCAACGGTTTCATTAAATAATTCAAGCCATCTGTCAAAATGCTTTTTTTCTAAAGCTGATTTATGATTTAAATCTAAATGAACTTGCAATGGATTACCTTTGTAATTAGCGGTATGAAAAAGTGTTGTTTCCCAAAAGTCATACATTTTTGGCATGTGCTTTTCCAAATCAAGCTCAATCACTTTTGTGAAGAAATGGCCTATTATCTTGTCTTGTAACACTTTTTTGTAAAAAGTATCAACTAAAAGTTGAATGTCCGTTCTGTCTTGTATATCTCTTTTACTCTCCAAATCTCTCTATTTTCTCTTTTAAGTCGCTATCAATAACAACTTTTTGATTTTTGCTGTAGTCAAACACCACAAGTATATCTTTTCCCGTAGCTATTTCTTTTTTGTCTTTTGTTTGGATGGAATGTTCCAATTCAAAACTCGAGTTGCTAATTCGTTTTACTTTAGTTTTAACTAAAATAGTTTCTTGATAATTTAAAGGATTCAAAAAATCACAGGAAGTGGAAGCTACTATAAATCCCGGCTTATCTTTTTCATTTATGGTACTTAAACCTATTTTTTCACAAAAATTTACTCGTGCAGACTGGATAAACTTAAAAAAGGAAACGTTATTTACATGACCGAATAAATCTAAATCACTCCAATCCACTTTATATCCTATTTCTGTCATATTTTGTTAATTGTTTTTTTAGTCAACTCATTAACTACGTTTCCGGTATTTAACGTATTCTTCGGTTCAAATAATAATACAGAAACTTCTTCTTTAGCAACCGGTTTATGCTCAACTCCTCTTGGAACTATAATAAATTCACCTTTGTAAAGCGTGATAACTTTATCTCGATAATGCATTTCAAAACTGCCTTCAATCACTAAAAACAATTCATCTTCACGTTCGTGATGATGCCATACAAACTCTCCTTTAAACTTAACTAGTTTTACCTGTTGTCGGTTTAACTCACCCACAATTCTCGGGATCCAGTAATCGTTAAATGTTTGTAGTTTCTCTTGTATGTTGACTTTACTCATCTTGGTTTTTCAGAAACCAAAAATACCATAATAATTTTTACCTTTAACCAAATTTATATTCAATGAATCAAGCATATATTGTAGACGGAATAAGAACAGCAATCGGAAACTTTAGAGGAAGTTTAGCTCCTGTTAGAACGGATGATTTAGGAGCAATAGTTTTAAAAGAAATTGTAAAACGCAATCCTCAAATTGACCCAAAACTAATTGAAGATGTGTATATGGGCTGTGCCAATCAGGCAGGTGAAGACAATAGAAATGTAGCTCGAATGAGTTTGTTATTAGCAGGTTTGCCTTTTTCTGTTCCGGGAGAAACGGTGAATAGATTATGTTCTTCCGGAATGGCGGCAGTTATTCATGGAGCAAGAGCTATACAAACAGGAAACGGACACTTTTATATTGGCGGAGGAGTGGAAAACATGACAAGAGGTCCTTGGGTGATAAGTAAAGCATCCAAGCCATTTGGTAGAGATTCAGAAATGCATGATACTAGTTTTGGTTGGCGATTTATTAACCCAAAAATGCAAGAGCTTTACGGAACTGACGGTATGGGAAATACCGCTGAAAATTTGGTAGAGAAGTACAATATATCCAGAAAGGACCAAGATGAGTTTGCGGCATGGAGTCAAGAAAAGGCTTCCAAAGCACAAGAAAGCGGAAGGCTTTCGGAAGAAATTGTAGCTGTGGAAATACCACAACGAAAAAAAGACCCTATTGTTTTTAATCAAGATGAGTTTATTAGAAAAGGAACAACAGTTGAAGTGCTTTCAGGTTCACGACCTGCATTTAAAAAAGATGGTTCGGTTACTGCCGGAAATTCATCTGGCTTAAATGATGGTGCAGCAGCTATTATGATAGCATCAGAGCAAGGCGTAAAAGACCATAACTTAAAACCATTAACTAGAATTGTTTCAGCTGCTGTTGCAGGTGTTGAGCCAAGAATAATGGGTATTGGCCCTGTTTATGCTTCCAATTTGGCACTTAAAAGAGCAGGATTAACTTTGGCTGATATGGATATTTTAGAATTGAACGAAGCCTTTTCAGCACAGGTTTTAGCTTGCTTACAAGAGTGGGGAGTTGATTTTAAAGATGAACGAATTAATCCTAATGGTGGAGCAATAGCTCTAGGACACCCGCTAGGTATGAGTGGAACCAGAATATTACAAACCGCTGCCATTGAGTTACATAAACAAAATAAAAAATACGCTTTAGTAACCATGTGTGTTGGAGTAGGTCAAGGTTATGCAACCATTTTAGAAAGAGTTTAATTAAGTTGAAAGTTAATCTTGGTCTTTTGTCTGATGTCTAACAATCTAAAATCTAAACCATGATATTCGAATATAAAGGTCTAAAGCCGGTAATACATCCATCAGCGTTTATTCACCCTCAAGCAACCGTAACGGGTAATGTTTTTATTGGCAAAGATGTTTATATCGGTCCTTCGGCTGCCATAAGAGGAGATTTTGGAAAAATCATTATTGAAGATGGTTGTAATGTTCAAGAAAATTGTACCATTCACATGTTTCCCGGAAAAACAGTTTTGTTAAAAGAGAATGCTCATATTGGGCATGGAGCTATTATTCATGGTGGAACGATTGGTAAAAACTGTTTAGTGGGCATGAATACCGTAATAATGGATGATGTAGAGGTTGGAGATGAATGTATTATAGGAGCCTTGTGTTTTGTGCCAGCAGAAATGATTATTCCCAATAGAAAGGTAATTGTAGGAAACCCCGCCAAAATTATTAAAGATGTTTCTGACGAAATGATTGCTTGGAAAACTAAAGGAACGGAAATATATCAGCAATTAGCCATAGATTGTCATAAAGAATTAAAAAGATGCGAGCCGCTTAGAGAGGCCGAAAAAGACCGCCCTGAAATTCATATTGACTATTCAACTTGGACAAAATCTAAATCCTGAAATTTTTTCAGACTCTTTCTGAATTTTTGTCAGTTTTTTTACATTTTTTAACACCAAAAATGTCATTTTTTCATTTTTAATGTATTGGTGTTTAGTTTGTTGTAATTAAGGTAAATAAATTTAAGTTTAACCAATAAAAATGGAGGAATTATGTTAACACTAGCTAAAAAAAATGGAAACACAAATAGCTTTGTTCCTTCTATTTGGAACGATCTATTTGAAAGGGAATTTTTTCCAACCCCTAAATTAGAAGATTTTTCAATGCCGGCAGTAAATGTCCGAGAAACCGAAGATATGCACATTATGGAACTTGCTGTTCCCGGTATGAAAAAAAGTGATTTCAAAATTGAGCTGGATAACGACACATTAATTATCTCAGCTGAAAAGAAAAATGAACAGGAAGAAAACGAAAAGGGTTACACTAGAAAAGAGTTTAACTACTCTTCTTTCAGAAGATCTTTTTCACTTCCAAATACTGTAGAGTCAGATAAAATAGATGCTTCTTACAAAGATGGTTTACTAACCATTACTATTCCTAAAAAAGAAGAAGCTAAACAAAAACCGGCTCGATTAATTAAAATTTCTTAAACAATTAGGCAGGGCATTTTTGCTCTGCCTTTTTATTTAACTTTTAAAACTTTTGAGTGATGAAAAATATAGTAATTGTTCTATTAGTTTTATTTAATGTTGCGTGTACGGCACAATCCCAAAAACAAGAGTCGATAAATAAATCAAAACCGCAACCCGATATTTCATGGAAAGTAGATAAACAAGTGGACGAAAATGGAAACATTATTCGCTATGATTCTACTTATACTTGGAGTTATAGTAGCAGCGGAGGAAGTGTAAATATGGATAGTTTAATGAGGGAATACGGTTTTAATCCAAGACAAAACTTTTACACACCAAGCTGGAATCATACTTTTCCTTTACCAAATGATTCTTTTTTTAATTATAGAAGTTACTTCAATGATATGCATAAGCAAATGGATGATTGGATGAGGCATTTTTTTGATGATCCTTTCTTAGATAATTATCTCCCTCAACACTATAAAAGAAAGGAGCAAGAGCCAGCTAAGAAATCTTCCAATACCAATTGGTATTAAAGTTTTTCCATTAAAACTTGATACAGTTTGATGGAGTTTTTAATATCTGATTTGTAAACGAACTCATGCGGAGTGTGAGTGTCTTTTATGGGCGTGCCAATAAAAACCCAGTCAATCGGGTAGGGGCTACGCATAATGTGTTGTCCGTCACTTCCGCCTGCACTTTCTACTTCCAGTTGGTGTTTTACTTTTGCTTTTTCAGCAATTTCAATTACTTCGTTTACAAATTTTCTTCTGGGAATTCCTGAGTCTCTTATGGAGATTACCGTTCCCTTATCATGGTGAATGCCTTCCGTTACCCAGGTAATATCGGCAATGATTGCTTTTGAAATTCCTAATGTTTCATAAATAAAACGCGATAAAAAACCAACGCTTCCACCACCATGTTCTTCTTTGGTAGAAAAACAGATAACACCATTTTTTATTGTTTTAGCCAATTCCAGAGCCTTAAAAACGCCTAGTCTGTTATCTAAGTAGCAGGATTGAATGCTAGTTTTTGTCTCTTTAAAAAGAGGATAGTAAGTCAAGGTAGTACCTCTATCTATTTTTCGTTTAAATTGAATGTGATTAGAAACGTATTGATATTCATCTTCATTTTGCTCAAGCTCTCCAACAATTTTTCCTTTGCTGTCTTCTCCAACCAGTAAGGTTCCTTTTTTGGCAGCAGGTCCTCCAATGTCAATTAAGTTATTGTCATATCCAACACTATAACCTACAGTATCGGTGTGCATAAAAATGGCTGCTTTGGGTTTTCCAAAGCTTAACACAATCGTATCTGCAAAGCCGTCACCTGCATAAATAGTGGGTTTTACTGCCCAGTTTTTGGATTCTTTTTTGATGTACTTTAATAAGAATTCAGCAATAACATATTCGCTGCCACTAGGAGCAGGAATTTCGGTTAGTTTTTTTAGTAATTTGAATTCCATGAAATAAAAGCTGAAAAGAAAGTGTCTTTTAACTTTTCAACTTCCTTATTTTATACTGTGATGTTAGTTTTTAGAGATCATAATTGGCATTACCAGCATCAAAATATCTTCATCCTCATCTATTTTTTCAGATGGAACAATTATACCGGCTTTGTTAGGCTCACTCATTTCCAACACAATGTCTTTGGTGTCCATGTGGTTTAACATCTCAATTAAAAATTTAGAGTTAAAGCCAATTTCTAAATCACCACCGTCATACTGACAAGTTAGCCTTTCGTTTGCTTCATTTGAATAATCAACATCTTCCGCTGATACATTTAATTCGCTTCCCGCCAATTTTAACCTTACTTGATTAGTGGTTTTATTTGAGAAGATAGATGCTCTTTTTAATGAACCGCTAAAAGCAATTTTGTCTATCAACAATTTGTTTGGATTCTTTTTAGGAATTACAGCATCATAATTAGGATATTTTCCGTCAATCAATCGGCAGATAACAGTAGTATCTTCAAAGGTAAATTTAGCATTGGTTTGATTAAACTCAACTACTACATCTGTATCTATATTCCCTAAGTTATTTTTTAATAAAGTTAATGGCTTCTTAGGTATAATAAAAGATGCATTTTTACTTCCTTTTACATCTTTTCTTGTGTATTTAACTAATCTGTGGCCGTCAGTAGCAACGTAGCTTAAACTGTCTTTACCTAATTCAAAAAACACACCGTTCATTACCGGTCTTAATTCATCACTTGCAGTAGCAAAAATAGTTTTGTCTATGGCATTGGATAAAATAATTGAGTTTACGGTTACTGAAGCAGTATCGTCTAATTCAGGAACTTTAGGAAAGTCCTTGGCATCTTCCCCTACTAGTTTATATCTTCCGTTTTCAGTAGATATTTCAATACCTAATTTATCATCAATGGTAAAGGTTAAGGGTTGGTCAGCAAATGATTTTAGCGTATCCATTAATAGTTTTGCAGGAACTGCAATGCTTCCATTTTCTTTCGATTCTATTTTAAGTTTTGTGGTAATAGTAGTCTCTAAATCGGATGCAGTAATTGAAAGTTCATTTTTTGCTATTTCAAACAAAAAGTTGTCTAGTATAGGTAAAGTGCTATTGTTGGTAAGTACGCCTCCTGCTAACTGTAATTGCTTTAATAAAGCCTGACTAGATACTATAAATTTCATTTGTTTTTAGGTTTAAGTAAATTGGTACACAAAATTAGGTTTTTACACTACTTTACCTCATATCCGCTAGCCCACCTTTTCACAATTTATTAACAAAAATGGGGGCTGCTTTCAGAGAAATATATCACTACTTGAATTTCAACCCTTTAGTATAAATTGTATTCATACAAACATTCATTATTGTTTAAGTAGCCTCTTTTCATTCTTCATTTTTATTAAATATTTTTTAAATTGAACGCAATAAATAATTTTAAAAGTCAATTTTATGAAAGCAATTTGGAATAATAAAGTAATAGCGGAAAGTGATGATACGCTTGTCATAGAGGGAAATCATTACTTTCCTATTGATTCAGTAAAAAAAGAATTTTTAGAGGATTCTGATACAACATCGGTTTGCCCATGGAAAGGAACAGCCAACTATTATAATCTAAATGTAGATGGTAAAGTAAATAAAGATGCGGTGTGGTATTATGCTGACCCTTCACCTCTTGCAAAGGGTATAAAAAATAGAGTGGCTTTTTGGAAAGGAGTTGATGTAGAAGAATAAATGGTTTTAGATATGTCAAATGTTTTAGCTGAATACAGAAAAGTTAGAAATGCTACAGTTAATTTTTGTAAGCCATTACAAACGGAAGATTATGTTCCTCAACCTGTTGAGTTTGCCAGTCCTCCCAAATGGCATTTAGCTCATACTACATGGTTTTTTGAGCAAATGATTTTAACCAAGTATTTGCATGGGTATAAAGTGTTTGATGATAAGTACAACTATTTATTTAATAGCTACTACCAAGGAATAGGAGACAGGATACTTCGCTCCAATAGAGGAAATATAACTCGTCCGGGTGTTAAAGAAATCTATGAATATCGAGAATACGTAGATGCTAACATGGAGAAATTATTGTCAGATGAAATGGTTAAAGAAGAAGTTTTGGAACTACTAACATTGGGCATAAACCATGAGCAACAACATCAAGAGTTGCTAATTACTGATTTAAAATATTCGTTAGGGCACAATCCTATATTTCCTGTTTATGATAATGGATTTAATTTGGTGGATGATATAAATAATGAAGATGGTTGGCTTACAATTCCTGAGGGAGTTTATGAAATTGGCCATGATGGAAATGGTTTCTGTTTTGATAATGAATTAGGACGACACAAAGTTTATCTTGAAGAATATGAGATTGCTAAGGGATTGGTCACCAATGAACAATATATTGAGTTTATTGAGGCAGGCGGATACGAAAACTTTAAATATTGGCTGGACGAAGGCTGGAGCTGGGTGCAAGAAAATCAAATTGAATCTCCATTGTATTGGCATAAAAAAGACAATCAATGGTATAATTATACACTATCCGGTTTAAAGCCTGTCAATCCTAAAGCTATTTTGTCGCATGTTTCTTACTATGAGGCAAATGCTTATGCCAGTTGGAAAAATTGTCGTTTACCGACAGAGTTTGAATGGGAGCAAGCTTCTGAATTGCTTGACTGGGGAAAACGCTGGGAGTGGACTAATTCTGCTTATTTGCCTTACCCAAGATTTGAAATAAAAGAAGGAGCGGTAGGAGAATACAATGGAAAGTTTATGGTTAATCAAATGGTGTTGAGAGGTGCTTCCGTAGCTACGGCAGAAAGACACAGCAGAAAAACCTATCGTAATTTTTTTCACCCGCATTACCAATGGCAATTTTCAGGAATTCGATTAGCAAAAAGTAAATGAAAGAACAATTTAAAAAAGATGTGGATGCAGGTTTAAGCAGTGAGCCAAAATCACTTCCTTCAAAATATTTTTATGATAAAGTAGGAGATGAGCTTTTTGTGAAAATCATGCATTCTCCCGAATATTATCTTACAAGGTCTGAATTTGAAATTTTTGAAAAGCAAACGAAAAAGATTATTGAGTTTCTAGAACTAAAGCCTGACAAATACTTTGAGCTAATAGAACTAGGAGCAGGAGACGGAACAAAAACAAAAGAACTGATAAAAGTATTGGATGAAAAAAACTATCAATTTGGTTATTTTCCAATAGACATTTCAAAAGATGCACTTAAAAATTTAGAGCAAGATTTATCTGAGACATTTCCTGAGGTTACAGTAGAAAAACAACAGGGTGATTATTTTCAGGTTTTAGAATCTTTAAAAGATAGCAATCATACTAAAGCGGTACTTTTTTTAGGCTCAAACATTGGGAATTTATCGGATACTATGGCTACTAAGTTTATTTACAAGCTGGGAGAAAATTTAAATGCAGGTGATAAGCTTTTACTAGGTGTAGATTTAATTAAATCTGCTGAAATAGTACTACCCGCATACAATGATAAAGAGGGCTTAACCCGAGAGTTTAATTTAAACTTGCTAAGAAGAATAAATAGAGAATTGGACGGAAATTTTGATGTCAACTACTTTATTCATCTGCCGGAATATATTGAAGAGGGTGGGGTTGCCAAGAGTTATATTCAAAGTGTGATTGACCAAGATGTCACTATTTCCGAGATAGGTAAAACGTATCATTTTAAAAAGGGAGAAAAAATTCACACCGAAATTTCAAGAAAGTATAATGACAAGATTATAAAAGAAATTTTTTCGGCAACTGATTTTGAGGTCATTCATAAACTAACGGACAGTAAAAATTATTTTGCTGATTATATCTTTAAAAAGAAGTAAGGTTAGATGACGAAAAAATTAGGAATATTAGGACTTGGCAATAGAACTACACAATTTTATATCCAACAGCTTAATCAAAAAATTAATGAAAAATATGGAGGATATTCTACTTGTCCGTTTATACTTTTAAATGTAAATTTTAATGAGATTAACCCATATTTACCCAATGATTATAAAGTTCTTGAAAGTGTTTTAGAAAATTACTTGAATAAGCTTATTACTAAAGAGGTGAATACCATTTTAATTCCTAACATTACACTGCACGAAACATTCGATAGGATAAAATCTAAAATTGAAGGGAATGTTGAATTTATTCATCCTGTCCAAAGCACAATACAACAACTAAAGTTGAATGGAAAAAGTGAAGCAATGATAGTAGGTTCAGGATATACTATGAACTCACCAGTGATGGAAAGTGCTTTTTCTGCAAGTGGTATAAAGCTTTTCAAACCTGAGAAAGAAGAACAGCTATTTATGGATAACTTTAGAAAGTTAATGTATGATGGGAAAGAAACTCAAAAAGATATTGAGCTTTTTCATGATATCATTCGCAAGTATTCAGAAAAAAATGCAATTGTTATTGCCTGTACCGAATTGTCAATTCCCCTTTATATGGAAGATAATGTCTATGATATGGCTCGCATACAAATCAAAGAAGCTTTTGACTTATTAAATGATTAATGAGTGATGAGAAAAAAATACAATCACCATTTTACATTGTATTATTACTTATTCTTTCAGGTGAAATCATATTTATTTTACCGTTTGTTTTAGCCCGAATTTTTCGTCCGACTTTTTTAGATGTTTTTCAGATAAATAATTTAGAATTAGGCACCTGCTTTTCCATTTACGGCATAGTAGCGTTTTTTTCTTATTTATTCGGTGGTCCATTAGCTGACCGCTTTAAACCAAGAATTTTAATTGCCTTTGCATTGTTTTTAACGGCTATAGGCGGAGTGTATATGGCAACATATCCTTCTTATCTCATGTTACAAGTGTTGTTTGGGTATTGGGGCTTTACTACTATTTTCTTGTTTTGGGCAGCAATGATTAAAGCAACAAGAATTTGGGGTGGTTCAAATAATCAGGGAAAAGCATTTGGATTTTTAGACGGAGGAAGAGGTTTGGTGGCAGCAGGAATGGGCTCTGTAGGCGTAATTATTTTTTCTTTTTTCATAGGTGTTGATTTGGATGTAGTTTCATTACAAGAAAAAAAGCAAGCATTTAAATATGTTATTCTATTTGCTTCTGCTATGGTGGCATGTATCGGATTTTTAGTGTTGCTGTTTTTAAAACCGAAGTCACCTGCCGTTACTGAAAACGAGAATTTGAAAGTAACATGGTCAGATTTTATAACCGTACTCAAAATTCCTACCGTATGGTGGCTGATGATAATTATACTTTGTGCGTATGTGGCATACAAAACCACCGATATTTTTTCACTTTATGCTAAAGAGGTAATGCTTTTTGATGAAGTAGAATCGGCAAAAATAGGAACACTTTTACTTTACTTAAGACCTGTGGTTGGAGTGGGAATCGGCTTGCTAGTCGATCGTTCACGTTCATCAATATTTATGATAGTTAGCTTTTTGTTAATGTTATTATCCGCTTTGCTCTGTTCATTTGGAGTGATTACATCAGGTGAAGTAGTGGTGTTTTTTATTTCAATTATTGCTTTGGCTATTGTTACTTATGCCTTGCGTACACTTTATTTTGCTGCATTAAAAGAAGGGTTTATTCCTCTTGCTTTAACAGGCACAGCTGTTGGTTTAGTTTCTATCATTGGTTATACTCCTGATATTTTTGCCAGCCCGTTAATGGGTTATTTGTTGGATAATTCTTCCGGAATTAAAGGCTTTCAGCAAGTATTTTTAATGTTGTCATTTTTTGCTATATTGGGTTTAGTGGCCTCAATAATTTTTTATAAAATAACTAAAACCAAACCCCATGATTGATATAGACTTTTCAGAACTGAAAGCGATTTATGTAAACTGTACGTTAAAAAAGAGTCCCAGGCTGAGTCATACACATGGATTGATAGAAGTTTCCAAAAATATTATGCTTAAAGAAGGAGTGCAAGTAGATGAAATTCGTTTGGTGGACCATCAGGTAGCTCCCGGTGTTTATCCTGATATGACAGAATATGGCTGGGAAAAAGATGAATGGCCAACACTTTTCGATAGAATTTTTGAAGCAGATATTCTTATCATAGGAACGCCCATTTGGTTGGGAGAAAAATCCTCTGAAGCACAAAAGTTAATAGAACGCTTGTATAGCATGAGTGGCAAACAAAATGATAAAGGGCAATATCTATTCTATGGTAAAGTGGGCGGTTGTATTATTACAGGAAACGAAGACGGAGTAAAACATTGTGCCATGGGAATATTGTATGCTTTGCAACATGTCGGGTATTCTATTCCTCCACAAGCAGATTGTGGCTGGATAGGAGAAGTGGGTCCGGGTCCTAGCTATTTAGACAAAGAATCAAATGCGCAGGAAAACGACTTTACCAATAGAAACACCACTTTTATGACGTATAATGTCATGCATTTAGCCAAAATATTAAAAGCAGCTATGGGTTATCCAACTTACGGAAATTCAAGAAGAGAATGGGATAAAGGCTCAAGATGGAGTTTTCAAAACCCGGAGTATCGAGAAGGAAAATAATTTCCTTTCATTACTTTTCAACATGACTTGTCATAAATACCCTAGCCTCATACATTTGCGACAACTAATGATTAAACTACTATTACCATGAGGTTATTTTCACTTCTTATAATACTGTGTATTTCAATTGTCACAAAAGCACAAGAACAACCGTCTCCCATTCTTTTTATTTATGATGCCAGTGGTTCGATGTGGGGGAAAATAGAAAACAAGACTAAAAAAGAAATTGCCTCAGAAGTGTTAGCGTCAACCGTTGGCAATTTGCCTGACAATCAGAACATAGGTTTAATTGTGTACGGACATCGTGAAAAAGGTGACTGTAACGATATAGAATACATTGTAAAACTATCTAATGCTTCAAAAGCAAATGTTACCAATGCCGTTAAGAATTTCAACCCCATTGGTAAAACACCTTTAGCCAGAAGTGCAAGCATGGCAATAAACTCATTAAAAGAGAACAACACTAAAGCAACCATTATTTTAATTACCGATGGTATAGAGTCTTGCGATGGAGATATCTGTAAAGTAGTGGCAGATGCCAAAGAGGCAGGCATTGATTTTAAATTACACATTGTGGGTTTTGGGCTTAAAGACGGAGAAAAGGAACAATTAAAATGTGCCGCAAAATCCGGTAACGGTAAATATTATGATGCCGATAATGCCGGAGGTTTGGGAGAAGTACTTACCGAAGCTACTTCTGAAACTGTGGATAAACCGAACGGAAATTTTTCAGTATATGCGTTGAAAAACGGAAAGCCGGTAGATGCCTGGGTAAAACCTAAAAATTCAGCTACTCAAAAAGAACTTCATGGCTCCAGAACTTACAGAGATACTGCTTGGGTATATCTGCCTCCCGGAAAGTACAACATAGAAGTGAAGCCATTGGAAAATACAGATATACCTGCTAAAACAATTGCCGTAGAGATGAAAGAAGGTGATGTAAAACA
>JAUHYR010000113.1 GCA_030426475.1 Bacteroidia bacterium | reverse complement strand
GGCATTTTACCTGCTTTAATTACGTTGGCCAAATCTTGTGCCTCTTTAACTTCAAAATTACCTGATATAGACGAACGACCACCTGCAATTTCACCGTTTACAGTTGGTGCGGTGTAAATCAATCCGTCCATAGCAATAGCTACTGACTTGCCCACATTTGCTCCGGTAATTGCTTTCCATTTTTGAGCACCTGTAGCATCCATTACCATAATTACTTCAGGAGAACCTCCAAATTGACCATAATCCTGATAAGCATCTACAATCACATCACCATCTAAAGCAGGACTTCCGTCTCTGTCAGACGCTTTCATTGCGGCTAATTGAACAAACTTACCTTCTTCATCATAAGGTTTTGCAAACCACAACAACTTCATTTTAGGAGGCATAAGAGCTTTAATCTCCTTCATGTTCAAATACTTGTTTACTTTACCAGTATCTTTTGTAGCAACGTAACCAATTACACAACCTTGACCATAAACAAACTGTCCATTGCCATCTTGGAAAATAGCCGGACGCATTACTTCAAACAATGGGTTCGCCTGTTGCTCGGTGGTATCTTCAGAAGTAGCTAATAATTCTTCTAAGTTTTTAGAGCTATCTGAATCAAGCCCTAAAAGATTATTTAAAGTATTGGTGTCGTTTTGTAAAGAATCAGGTGTAACCTGAGCTACAACAGCGGTATCCTTTGGCAACGGAATATCTAAAGTATCCTTTTTCTCCTTTTTTAAATCCTTTCCTTCTTGAATTAAACGAAGTTTAGTATTTATTTCCTCTAAAAGCGAATATACTTCTTGATTTTCATACGTTTCCCAAAATTCAAGATTTGCAGTTCCTTGTAAAAGCTTTCTAACTCTGTTTTTATCTTTTACACCGGGAAGTTCTACTTGGATACGGTCAGTGCCGATTAGCTTTTGAATATTAGGCTGAGCAACACCAAATTGGTTTACCCTTGTACGCAATACATTAAAAGACTGGCTAATCGCATCTTCTGCTTCCCCTTTAAGGTATTCAACTACTTCTTCGTCAGTAGCTGTTGGGCTTAATCTATCTTTAGTAGATAATGAATAAAAAGAAGAAACTAATTTTGCGTTAGGTGCAACTTCTTTGTAGGCCTGAGCAAATAGTGTTACAAAATCACCGTCATCTTGTTTTTGAAGCTCTCTTGCTCTAGCTAAAGCTTTTTTAAAGTTTTCGTCACCTTCTTTATCAGCGGCTAAAGCAGCTAAAATGTCAGGAACTGAAACTTCCAAAGTAACATTCATACCACCTTTAAGGTCAAGACCTAAGTTGATTTCACGCTCTTTACAGTCACCATAAGTAAACCCTAAAACAGGATATACTTTTTCAGATCGCATAGAATCTAAATACCTATTTTCTAGGTCTTCATTGCCATTGGCGAATGCTTTTGCATCGCTTTCAACACCTGAAGCTACAAACGTAAATGATAACTGATAAATACAGGCTAACGCTAGTAGAATGGTGAAAAGCCAAATAGCTCCTTTGTTTTGCATTATTGTAGGTTTAAAATTAAAGGCTGCAAATATAGAAGTATAAAATATATTTCCCAAAGCTTTTTTTTATAGGTATTAAGAGCCTAATCTTTGCCTGAAAATCATTCAAAAATCTCCATTATTATTTAGTAACTTTGGGGCTATGTTTCAAAAAATAGTCATCCTTTTAGTTGCACTTAGTGTTTCTGTTACTTCAAATGCTCAGTTTTTAGTTCATTCTAACAGTATTGAAGTGCTGGACTCAATAGGAAACAAGCTAAATCATGCCTGGGTAGGTGGCTTAAATTCGGTTCAGTTTTCTGAGATTGATTTAGACCTGGATGGTAAAAAGGATTTGTTTACATTTGATAGAAGTGGTAATAAAGTAAGGACTTTTAGAAGTAACGGCACACAAAATACTATCGACTATGTATATGCGCCTGAATTTCAAGGCAGTTTTCCAAAAATGCACGATTGGGCTTTATTAAGAGATTATGATTGTGATGGAAAAGAAGATATTTTTACCTATTCAAACGGAGGGTTTTCTGTATATAAAAACACCTCAACGCCCGGTAATTTGTCATTTGTAAAAATCAGCGATTTAGTATTTTCAGATTATTCTAAAAATTCTACCCCTCCACAAATGGCCAATTTGTATATTAGTTCTACCGATATTCCTGCTATTGATGATATTGACGGAGACGGTGATTTAGATGTGGTTACTTTTTCCATATTTGGCAGTTATGTAGAGTACCACAAAAATATGAGTAAAGAACTTTACGGTATATGCGACAGTTTAACTTTTAAACTTAAAAATAATTGCTGGGGTTTTTTTAAAGAAAATTTTTCAAATAACTCAGTAACGCTATCCGATACTTGTCCCTCCAATGTAGTTAGTCCTGAAAAAATCATCATAGGAGGAAACAAGCATTCTGGCTCTACACTTTTAACACTAGACTTAAATAATAATGGTTTAAAAGACTTGGTTTTAGGAGACGTCAGCTTTAAAAACATGACTTCTTTAATCAACAATGGTAGTATTAATAATGCTTACATGACCTCACAAGACAGTGTCTTTCCTAAAAACAACACCAATACTATTGCTGTTGACCTTCAGCTTTTTCCTGCCGCATTTTATCTGGATATAAATAATGACGGAAAAAAAGATTTAATAGTAAGTCCGGGTTCTCCTAACGGTAGCGAAAACACTAAATCTTGTTGGCTTTATACCAACAGTAATATTACTAATCAACCCAATTTTAACTTTTCCAGAAATAACTTTTTGCAGGGAGAAATGATGGAACATGGAGAAGGTAGTTATCCTATCTTTTTTGACTATAATGCAGATGGATTGATGGACTTGTTGGTGGGTAATTTTATTTATTACGTTGATAATGCTTTCCAAAAATCTGCTATTGCACTGTATGAAAATATCGGCACATCTTCGCAACCAAAATTTCAATTAAAAACCAGAGATTATGCAGGAATAGCTAAAATTAGTCTTAACACATTTAGCAATATGCCTACTTACGGAGTTTGTCCCACTTTTGGCGATATTGACGGAGACGGAGACCAGGATATGATTGTAGGAGACTACAATGGTAAAGTTCATTTGTTTACCAATACAGCCGGAGCAGGAAATACAGCTAACTTTGTTTTAGCCCAAGCCGATTATCAGGGAATTGATGTAGGAAATTATGCCAAACCTCAGCTTTTTGATATTTCAGGAGATACGCTACTAGATTTAGTAATAGGAAACCAAGCCGGAAAAATTGAATATTATAAAAATATTGGAACAAAAACTTCTCCTATTTTTTCATTGCAAACTCAAAACTTAGGTAATGTAAATGTTACTAAAGTTGGAAACGTAAACGGATATAGCCGTCCTTTCTTTTTCAAAAATGGTAACCAAACAGAATTATTTTGCGGGTCGTTATCCGGACAAATCTTTCATTATAACAATATTGATTCTTCAACTTCATCTACTTACAATATTGTAGATACCAGTTTTTATAGTATTAACGAAGGAGCCAGAACCAGTATTGTTGGCGCAGATCTTAACAATGACGGATTAACAGACTATGTTATAGGAAACTATTCGGGAGGAAATAGCCTATATATGGGAAGCAATGTCACCAATATCCAAGAAAAGCATTTTGCGGATTTTAATTTACAACCAACTATTTTCCCCAACCCTTCTCATGATAAAATAAACATCTCGTTTTCTAATCCCTACCTTACTAAGTTTGAAGTTAGATTATATGACCTTCAAGGAAAACTAATTCATAGCGAAAAATACAATACAAATAATATTCAACTAGATGTAAGCAACTTGAGTAAAGGAGTGTACGTCTTAAAAATAAACTCACTTGAAATTCCGGCATCGGCTCATGATAAAATCATTAAACACTAAATATCCTATCCTTTTTCTTTTGTTGTTTGCATTTGCTTCTTCTAGTGCACAAACCATTTTTAAAAGGGTAGATAGTATTAAAATAGAAACATTAACCAATGGTGTTTTTTATAAAAATGCCTGGGCAGGAGGATTAAACTCTATGCAGTTTTCTGAAATAGACCTGGACGGAGACGGGAAAAAAGACTTATTTGCTTTTGACAGAACAGGTGATAAAATCAAAACATTCTTAAATAAAGGTACTCCGGGAACAACCAATTACGTTCATGCTCCGCAATACGAAGACAAATTTCCACCTATTGATTCTTGGGTATTGCTAAGAGATTATAACTGTGACGGTAAAAACGACATATTTACCTACTATCCCGGTGGTGTGAGTCTTTATAAAAACATAAGTACTCCGGGAAATTTAGCTTTTGTACAAATCACTAAATTAATACAGCATTACAATCCCACCGTAACCATTCCTTATTCACAAATTTACTGCACCTCTGTTGACCAACCCGCAATAGATGATATAGATAATGACGGAGATTTAGATATTATCACATTTGGGCAATTTGGAAGTTTTGTAGAATACTATAGAAACTATTCAATGGAAACTTACGGAATATGCGACAGCATTAATAAATATGAAATAAAAAATAAATGCTGGGGGTGGTTCTATGAAGGAGGAACTAATTTCAATATGACATTAAACATACCAAAAAATACTTGCTGGAATAATGTCCCCAACCCTGAAAGAACCTCTAACGGAGGAAATAAAGACCTTAAACATGCCGGCTCCACCTTACTTACACTTGACGTAAATGGAGATAGCGTTAAAGAACTGGTTGTCGGTGATGTATCCTACAACTATATGACAATCCTGCATAATGGGGGTAAAACAGATAGTGCACACATGACTTCAGACGATACACTTTTTCCAAAAAATCAAGGAAATTCCCTTCCTTTAGGTCTTGATATTTTTCCGGGTGCATATTATTTGGACATTAATAATGATGATAAAAAAGACTTACTCTTCTCCCCTTTTTACGTAACTCAAATAGCCGGAAAAACATATATACAGAATTATAAAAGTGTATGGAATTATACTAATAGCGGAAGTAATAATTTACCCAGCTTTACCTTTCAAAGTAAAGATTTTCTCCAAAGCGATATGATTGATTTAGGAGAAGGAGCCTACCCTGTATTTTTTGATTATAACGGTGATGGGAAAAAAGATTTAGTCATCAGCAACTTTGGATATTATGATTCCACAGGTTATTATAAATCTCAATTAGCATTGTACGAAAATACGGGCACTGCAATTAACCCTAAGTTTAAACTGGTAACCAAAGATTACCAAGGCTTATCTACTCATATTTTAAATCTGGATTCTATGACCAGAACCCAGGCCATTTACCCAACATTTGGCGATGTAGACGGTGACGGAGATAAGGATATGATTGTAGGAGAATTAACAGGGCAACTGCATTTGTACACTAACACACCATCTTTAGGAGTAGCCTCCTTTAGTTTAACCAAAACATTTGTTGACTCTATTGATGTTGGTGATTTTTCAACCCCACAATTAATAGACTTAGATAGAGACGGAAAAATAGATTTAGTAGTAGGAGATATGTGGGGAAGACTTAGATATTACAGAAATATTGGTACTACTAGCGTTCCAAAATGGAGTAAAGTAACAGATACACTTGGAGGAGTAAATATGTCAAAACCACCTTACTTTTATTTAGGTTACAGCGTTCCGCATATATTCGATAATGGCGGAAATTATGAAATGTTAGTGGGTTCTTCCTCAGGAGATGTCCACCATTATGATAACATTGACGGGAATTTAGCAGGTAACTTTAATTTAAAAACCATTAATAAAATGGGATTTTATGAAGGAATAAGAACAGCTCCCGCAGTATATGATATAGATAGCAATACGCTATGGGATTTTGTAGTAGGAAATTATGCAGGTGGTATAAACTTATACATGCAAGATATGCTAACTACATCTGATTTGATTGATGCTGCTAATACAAAATTTGACATTGTTGTTTACCCAAATCCGGCTACCAATAAAGTTAATGTAATACTTAATCAAAAAATAATCAGCAGTTACACTATTACTGTCTATGATATTAATGGAAAAACATTATACCAATCACAAAACCAATATGGAAATGTAGAAATTGATGTCAGTAGCTTTCCAAAAGGTATGTATATTATAAATGTAAACTCACCACAAACTTCTTTTAGTAAGCATGAAAAATTTATTAAGCAATAGCATCTTAATTATTTTATTATTCTCTCTTGCTTCAATTTCTGAAGCACAAACTACCTTTAACAGAATAGATTCTATAAAGGTAGAAACAGCCATTCCCGGCATATTTTACAAAAACCCATGGGCAGGTGGGTTAAATTCATGTCAGATATCAGACGTTGATTTAGACGGAGACGGAAAAAAAGACCTCTTTGTTTTTGAAGCATCGGGTAATAAAATACGAACATTTTTAAATAAAGGAACAACAGGAACTTCCAATTACATTCACGCACCTCAGTACGAAGACAAATTTCCACAAGTAAACGGATGGGTATTATTTAGAGATTATAATTGTGATGGCAAAAACGACATGTACACCTATTACCCTACAGGTTCAGGTATTAGTTTATATAAAAACATTAGCACTCCGGGAAATTTAGCCTTTGTACAAGTAACAAAATCATTAAAATTCTATAATCCGGCAACTATGATAACCTCTAACATTTATGCTTCCGTTAGCGACTTACCCGCAATAGATGACATTGACGGTGATGGAGATTTAGACATTTTAACTTTTGGCTTTGTAAGTAACTACGTTGAATACTACAAAAACCTCTCAAAAGAAACCTATGGAGTTTGCGACAGCGCTAAATTTGAGATTAAAAATAAATGTTGGGGGTGGTTTTTTGAAAGTGCCAACAGTTTTAATATGAACCTAAATATCCCTAAAAACAGTTGTTCAGGTAATGTTCCAAATCCTGAAAGGACCTCTAACAGTAATGAAAAAGGTGGAAACAAGCACTCAGGTTCAACTTTACTTACACTTGACTTAAATGGAGATAATGTAAAAGAATTGGTTGTTGGTGATGTTGGTTCAAGTTATGTCATAGCCCTTATGAACGGAGGAAAAACAGACAGCGCACATTTTGTTTCAGAAGACACCTTGTTTCCAAAAAACAATATTGCCACCACCAAGCTAAACCTCTCGGTTTTTCCCGCAGGTTATTACCTGGATGTAAATAATGATAATAAAAAAGATTTACTCTTTTCTCCTTATATTTTAACAGCCACCTCAGCAGGTATTTTTTCTGAAAATGCAAATAGTATATGGCATTACAAAAACAATGGTACAAACAACTCACCCAATCTTGTTCTTCAAAGTAAAAACTTTCTGCAAGGAAATATGATAGAAGTTGGCGAAGGTGCTTACCCTGTTTTCTTTGACCATAACGGTGACGGATTAGAAGATTTAATTGTAAGTAATTTTGGTTATTATGATTCTACAGGCTATTATAAATCTTCGTTAGCGCTTTATGAAAATACCGGAACCTCCTCTAATCCAAAGTTTAAATTAATCACAACAGACTATATGGGATTATCTACACATATATTAAATGTAGATTCTATGACCCGTACTCAATCCATTTATGCTACGTTTGGAGATGTGGACGGTGACGGAGACAAAGACATGATAGTTGGTGAACTTACCGGAAAAGTACATTTATATACCAATACACCCAACATGGGAGTAGCTAATTTTAGCTTAACCAAAACCTATGTAGATTCTATTGATGTGGGCGATTATTCAGCACCGCAGTTATTCGATT
>JAUHYR010000011.1 GCA_030426475.1 Bacteroidia bacterium | reverse complement strand
ATAATCTCCGTGACAAGCAGAACGTGTTAGCATATAATAATAACCTGTTCCGTTCGTATATACATTCCTTGCTGGGTTATTGTCAATATAATTAATAGTTTGGCTATTCATAACACTATCAATAAGAGTATAAGGACCATTTTTATTATTAGAATAGTAGATTTCATAGCTATAAAAAGAGGTTAATGAATCCGAAGTAGAATCCCAACTTAGACTAACATCGCCATTAGGAAGCACATCGGCACATCTAATAGTAGGAGCCTTAAGTTTTGGTTTATTAACTACTGTAATACTTGCAGTTAAATAATTTATTCCGGGTACAGGACAAAAGTCATCGGTAACCTTTAAAATAAAATTATAGGTAGAGGAAGCACTTATACAGCCATTTGCTTTACCAATATGGTCACATGTGGTCTGCCAACAAAATTCAGCCTCAACTCCAAATTGATTAGTTAATAAAGGAGCAGCACCTGTAGTGGGGTGTTTTAGTGTTGCACAAGGTGGGATATTACATCCGGCAAGAGGATTATTAATTGGAACTCCAAATTGACTTCCCAAAGGTATTAATGTATTCATTTGTCCTGTTCCAGCAGGAGGATTTGGATTAAACTCAATATCTAAGCTTTGCATTCGAAAGCATACATTACTTCCTGCCAATAATGTATCTCTGTAGCCGCCAAATGGTGCAACAGGAACATTATTGATTGTTAAATCAGGAGAAGTGTTATCTGTTACTCCATCATTTAATTTTCCACAGTTTTGAGAAAATATTACGGGTAAGTCTCTAAAAATTTCTGCTACTTTTTCACCACATTTCCATGCTTCAACCATCACACAAGTTGGAAATGATCCAGGAGTATTTAAGTTATTTGTATAAATCTCACCAGTATTAACATCAAGTTGAGGATTTCCAGGCATTTGGTTATTTACAGTATATGGAGCTATGTATGGAATACTTGTATTATTGGCAGACCAAGGTGCAGCCCATTTATATGCTAGCGAGTCAATTTCTTTATCTGTTGCATTATGATTGTAAGCAAAAGGGTATCCTGCACATAAAACAATACCTGGTGAACTGGCAAATATTGGAGAATAATCATAACAAGGTCTTGCATTGGCATTTCCACTAAACGGATACATTTTTGCTCTTAAATAATAGCTGCCATTAGCAGCATATGCTAATCCGGCAGGTCTACAACAACTGCTCCATGAAAAAGTCCATCCACCAGAAGGAATTACTCCAGATAAGTTTATTGCAGCTGTTTTATATACAAACATTAAAAGTGCACCAGTACTACTAGGAGAACCTGGGCATGTTAATTTATTTGTCTGATAATTATTACATGTAGGAGTTAAATCAACAGTTTGAACAAGGGGTGCGTTCATTGAGTTGATGTTGTGTCCTCCACCTGATATGGATATAGTTTGTGATGCTCCTAAAGAACCGGTACCACCACTACTTGTACCACAATCCTTATAAAGTTTAAGTGTAAAAATATAATCTTGACCACTACATTCCCAAGTTATTTCTCCTCCTAACAAGTGAGATGCTTGTAAGTTAGAAAAACTAAAAACAGTAATTACAATAGCTATAAACTTAACTAAATTTCTCATGAGATTTTTTTTTAATTGAGAATAAACAAAGGTACTATTAATTAGACCATTGTCAAAAGAGGTGATATTTAACAAAGAAGTAGTTGTTATTTTATTCTTTTCCAAAATCATATTTTTTAATCAGTGAGCCGAAGTAAATAATAATTTCGACCAATTATACATAACTATCTACAAAGACGAATATTTTAAACATTAGTTGCCTTGAGGTAATAATTTTTTCAAAATTTTGTTTTGAAAAATAGATGATTAACCATTAAATAGAGGTAGTTTATTAGTTAATTGATTGATATTGAGTGATATGATTTTATTGGTAGGTCTATTGGTTTCTAAAACTTCATTTATAATCTGAGCAACTATTACCATCTCTTTTTCTTTCATTCCTCTAGTTGTAACTGCTGCTGTTCCTATTCTTATTCCTGAGGTAATAAAAGGAGGTTGAGTATCAAAAGGCACCATGTTTTTATTTACTGTAATATGAGCTTTAATAAGTTTTTCCTCTGCTTCTTTTCCTGTTATATTCTTATTTTTTAGGTCTATTAGCATACTATGATTATCTGTTCCTCCAGAAATAATATTAAACCCTAACTTAGTAAGTTCTGCAGATAATACTTTTGCATTCTTAACTACCTGAAGACAATAATTAAAATATGAGTCACTTAGTGCTTCCTCAAACGCTATTGCTTTTGCAGCAATTATGTGTTCTAATGGACCTCCCTGTGTTCCAGGAAAAACAGCTGAGTCTAAAATTGAGGACATCATTCTTAAGTTTCCTTTTTTGTCTTTTAAACCAAGCTTATTTTCAAAATCTTTTCCTAACATAATTACTCCACCTCTTGGTCCTCTAAGAGTTTTATGGGTTGTTGAAGTAACAATATGGCAATGTAGTAATGCGTCATTTAGTAGTCCTCTAGCAATTAGTCCGGCCGGATGAGAAATGTCAGCTAAAACTAATGCCCCAATCTCATCAGCAACCTTCCTTATTCTTTCATACTCCCAATCTCTTGAATAAGCAGACGCGCCACATATAATTAATTTTGGTTTTACTTTTAGAGCTTGTTTTTCTAACATGGAGTAATCAACTCTTCCGGTTTCTTTATTTACTCCATAAAAGTGGGGTTGGTATAATTTTCCTGAAAAGTTTACCGGAGAACCATGAGTCAGATGACCACCATGAGATAAGTCAAATCCAAGAATTTTATCTCCGGGTTTAAGAACTGCTAGCATAACGGCAGCATTTGCTTGGGCACCGGAATGAGGCTGAACATTTGCCCATTGTGCATTAAATAATTTTTTTAACCGCTCAATCGCAAGATTTTCAATTTCATCTACGAATTCACAACCGCCATAGTATCTTTTTCCGGGTAATCCTTCAGCATACTTATTTGTTAAAACAGAGCCCATGGCCTCCATAACTTGTGAGCTTACATAATTTTCTGAAGCAATTAATTCTAAACCAATTAATTGTCTTTGCTCCTCTTTCTTTATAAGGTTAAATATTTTTTTATCTCGAATCATTAGAATTATTTATGGTTCAAAATTAAAAAAAGCTGAATTTTATCATTCAGCTTTTTTATTTATGTCATAAATCTTTTTGGTTCCATAAATAGCTCCTGCGGCCAATAAGAAAGTGATGCCTCCATCAATTGGGACACAGGGAGGAGGCCAGCAAGGGGGTGTTCCTCCACCAGGTCCCCCACCAGGTGGAGGGGGCGGTCCGCCTTGAGCATTTAACTCAAAGCTTACTAAGATTCCCAAAAGGAAGGTTATGTAAACTATTAGTTTTTTCAAAGGGTTAATTCAAAATCGATTGCAAAGATATAGAAAAATATTGGTTAAAATTTTAATTTAAAACTATAATGTTCTGTATCAGAGACTAAACTAACAGTATAAATTCCATTATTTAGAGGAGTATTTATTGATGCCTTATTCTCAAAAACTTCTGTTTGTTCTGAAAAAACTAATTTTCCTACCATATCGTAAATCAACAATTGATAATTACCATTAATAGATTCTGAGGAAACTACTTCTAAGTTTAATTGATTGGAGGCAACATATCCATTTAAAGTGTTTTGTTTGTTTATTAGTTCTCGTTTACAGCCAAGATTGTTTGAAATGGATAGAATAAATCTATTATCTATTGCTGACTCTGAAGAAGAAAAAGTAACTTCATCCATTGATTTTAAGTCGTAGATAATACCAGTTAATTTGTCCTTTAAGAAAATACACTCACAGTTATACTCAAAATCACCTAAATTTTTAACCTCTAATTTTATATTCTTATTTAGTTCATAATTTTTTATGGAAAGAGGAATTTGTGAATTATAAGTATTAATAGTATTAACACTTAATTCCTTTCCGTCTTTGCTTAATGATACTAGTTTAGGTGCTTTTTCGTTTCTTGTTGATAGAACTCTAGCATCATATTCAGCTTCATAATTTTCACTTGCCCATTCGCTATATCTAAAATGTGTTTCATGTGAATAGCCATTACTTGAAATAATATTTAGTGTTAATTCGGGTTTGTAATCTCTAAAAAAAGTAGATAAGTTACTTGTGATTTTTGAACTTTCTTTAAAAGTAGCGGATGGACTTGAGCCAGTCGATTCAACTTTAAAGCTTTGGTGTGAAGGAATGTCTACAACAGAACCTGATTGCAGTACATAGTTACCGATGCTAGCATCAAAAATCCAAACCTCATTTTTTAGCTGCGATTTAGTAACTTTTCTCCAATCTATCCATGCCATGTAGGGATTTCCTATTAAATTCCATTCACCTGCTGAACTATTAGATAAAGAAGGGACAACAATGTTACCAAAGTTAGGGGTGCCTCTGGAATCAAAAGTCACTTGACCTAATGCGCTGTCTGTATCAGCAAGCCACAATTCAATACCAGTAGCTTGAGTTAAAGCTGTTGTTGTGTCAGTAACAGCATTATAGCTTTGAGTAAGATTATCCCATCTATATACAGACTGAAAGCATGGATTACCAGCACAACCATTTATTCCTCCTACACCACTCATATATATTTCGTTGGTGAGTTTGTCAGGTGATGCATCCCAATCTCCAATTGTAGTAAACTGAACCGGAGAAGCTAAATTAGACCAATTATCGGCTCTAGAAGATACAAATCTTTGCATTATAAATTGACCGGAAAATCCCCCACCTTTAACATTATTTATATAAGCAGTTCTAGTTGAATTAGAAACAAAAGTAAACGAACCACCCGCAATTTGAAATTGCCCCTGTGTGTTAGTTAAAAACTCATGAAGTCTAAAGCTTCCAGCTGTTACTTGAACATTATTAGGGTTATTAATGGTTAATCTAAATATATTAGTTACTGCGGCAGATGAATTATTTAATTTTTGGATGGCGGCAACCCCATTACATTTTAGGTTTACTAACCCAGTTAATGCACCAGATATATTTAAGTCTCCCCTCAAATCTATCGATCTTAAATCCGACTGAGAAGTACAATTTAAAGTTCCTCCTGAAAGAATATTTAGAGTGTCAACACTACCAACACCACCGCTTAGGGTAACAGTATGTCCTGACCTTATGGTTACATTATCAGAAGTTGTTGGAATACAGTTGCAACTCCATGTGCCCGGAGTATGCCAATTACCTGTCGCCAAGGAAACTATTCCTGCTTTATTATTTCCAAGCGTAAAGTAAAAACCATCAGGTACAGATACATTTGTAAATTCTACAGTGTTATTTCCCGAATTAAAAAATACTCCAGTATAATGTTCAGTAGTTCCACCATTTGAAAAATCTCCATCATCGTCAATAAGTAATACATAGTCAGATGAAGCTCCTATGGATATTCCTCCCAAATCAAAGGTCAATTTATAGTTCCCGGAATAATTAGTATTGTCAACTCTCCATGTTCTAGTTACACGGCTTCCGTTCCACCCAGCCGGAACATTTGAGCTAGCTAAAAGAGAAGCATTATCATGCCCAAAAAAACAATAGCTGCCGCTAGACCCCAATCCTGTTGGGTTTTGAAGCAGAACTATGCCTCTGCCTTTTGCTGCTTGATGGGTAACTCCACCATTATTTCCAATTCCTATTACTTCATGGGGATGGGTAATATCAAATGCGTAGTAATCATTTGTAATGGATATATTATACTTACTTGATAAATAATTCCATATTAAATCATAATTAATATCATATAAATTAAAATTATTGAACACAATAATCTCGGCAATATCACAATTTAAAACTTGAACAGGCGAACCACTTGCAAAGTTCCCCCCAATAAATGAATTACCGGCATTAGATCTAGTTCCGTTATTAAATGTAGAGTTTAAATTACCATTAACATAAAGTTTAGATTGATTTGAACCATGTATGTCTTGATGAGCTAATATCCTTGGAGTTGAAGTTAAATTGCTGTATGAACTTAGCCATTTTTTATAGTAGGAACCAAATTGTCCGGATGGATTATTTGCACAATCCAAAAAGTGCGCAGTCTTAAGCAAAACTTGATAATTTCCGGTAGAACCATTAACCCTGCTTACATATATTGCAGAAAGATTTAATGGAGTAATTAAGTTAGATAATGCCATAACATCATCAACACCATCAAATGAAATTACAGGTAAACCATTTATTGAATTAGTTTTATAGGTTGGTCTTGAACTACCAGATTGAGTTGCATCATTCGAAGCTGGAGATAAATCTGTCCATGTAGAAACAGGATCATTATTGTTTAATCCTGTAAGAGCATTTGCATCAAGCCATAGAGCTAATTTATTATCAAAATTCCCGCCAGGACCATTTTGTGAAAATAATGTAGAGCTTAAAACTAAAGTTATTAATAAGGGGAATATTACTTTTCTCATATCTCAATAGTTTGAAAGTGTTAAATTACAAATTTTAACTGGACTATGTACGGTTGATTTAATAAAAAAGTTTCTTTTTTTTTTATTCGAATTGTAATGTGTTTATATTCAGATGTTTTTAAATTAAAGAAAACCAGATAAAGGTTTGTATGTAATTATACATTTAAAAAAGAAAATAAAATTAGATATTTGTGGATTATTGGCTAATAAATGGAGATTAAAATAAAAGAGAATATAATAGAAGGGTTTGATTTTGTAAGATTTTTCTTTACAATTTTAAAATTTTGGTATTTATTTCTTGTTTTTATTATAGCTTTTGGGTTTTATGCATGGTATCAAGTAAGGTATTCTGTACCAATTTATTCTACTTACACTAAAGTATTTTTTAAAGATAATTATTCTAGTTGGGGACAAGAATCTTTTTTGCAAGGGATGGAGTTAGTTAAGCAGAATAATAGATTAACAAATGAAATAGGGCTTCTTAGCTCATTTTATATTGTTAAAGATGCTATTTCAAGGATGGACTATCAAGTAACTTACTATGATATCGGTCATATTAAAAATACCGAGATGTATAAAACTTCCCCCTTTCAGGTCATTTTAGATTCTACTTCATACGCAAATCATGTTGGATTGGGCTATAACTACTTAAAGTTTATAGATAATAAGTCCTTTTTATTGTCAAAATCTAAAGATGATATTGATAAAGGAAAGAGGTATAATATTGATGAATGGATTGAAATAAAGGGAATTAAGTTTAAAATTATCTTTAATGAAGAAAATTCTTCTTTAAATGGCATCAAAGAAAAACTCTTTGCATTTGTGGTTAACGATTTAAATACATTAGCAAAAATATACCAAGATAGAATTGAAGTAGAAATAGAGCCAATTCAATCTACGATTTTAAAAATATCTATTTCCGGTCCAACCATTAATAAGGAAATTGATTATGTTAATTCGCTGATGGAGGCCTATATGGAAAATTCAGTTAGAGAAAAAAATAGAATTGCTAAAAGCACCATCAAATTTGTAGATGAACAGTTAGGAGAAATATCTAAAACACTACTGGCCAATGAAGGAAGTATAGAAAGTTTTAAAGACCAATCAAACTCAAAAAAAATACAACCTAATCAGGCCGGGTCTTTGATACCTAAATATGACGAACTCTTTTCTAATTTGATTAGAAAAAAATTTCAATATAAATTTTATGAATATGCTAAGCAACAGTTAAAGTCTGATGATGATACTTTAATGATTATTCCTTCGGTTGTTAACCTGGATGTTAGAGATGTTCTGTATGTCCAAATATCTAAATTAACGGACTTATATACAAAAAGAAAAATACTGCAATTTGAAGTAAAAAAGAATAGCCAAGCCTATACGGAACTACTAACTCAGATTGAAATAACAAAAAAGTTAATCATTGAGGATATTAACTCCAGAATTACTCAAACACAGTTTGAAATTGATCAGTTTACTAATCAACTTGAGGTACTAGAAGAAAAATTAGATTACTTACCATCAGCAGAAATGGATTTAATTAGGCTAGAGCGTGATTTTCAGCTAAATAATGATTTTTATAATTATTTACTTAGAAAAAAAGGGGATGCTAAAATTGCAGAAGCATCAAATATAGCAGACGCCCAAATTTTAGAAGAAGCAAGTAATTATACGGTTAGTTTTGTTGGCCCTAACACTAAGTCAATATATTATAAATATCTTGGTTTTTCAGTTTTAATTCCTTTTCTTATTGTGTTTTTTGTTTTTATTTCTAATAATAAAATATTAAGCAAAGAAGATGTAGCCAGAAATACTAATATACCCATAGTTGGTTTTATTGGACACGAAGATTCGGATAATAATTTAGTGGTATTTAATAAGCCTAAATCGCCAATAGCAGAATGGTTTAAAATTGTGCGAACCAATATGCAATATATTATGCCACATAAGGAAAAGTTCACTCTATTGATTACGTCTTCTACAAGTGGTGAAGGAAAAACTTTTACATCAATAAATTTGGCATCAGTATACTCTCTTATAGGGAAAAAAACCTTATTGATAGGAGCAGATATGAGAAAGCCAAAAATATCTGACGATTTTAATATTGAAAATAATATTGGTTTAAGTAACTGTTTGGCAGGAAAGATGAGCTTAGAAGAAGCCATTAATAAAACTAGCTATGAAAATTTAGATATATTGCTTTCCGGTCCTATACCCCCAAACCCAGTAGAGCTATTATCAGGTAAACAAATTTCAGTACTCATTGATGAAATTAAGGGTAATTACGATGTGATAATTATAGACTCTGCTCCATTTGGATTAGTGGCCGATGCTATGATTTTGATGCCTTATGTTGATGCCAGTTTATATTTAGTTAGACAAAACTATACTTATACACATCAAATTAAGATGCTTAATGAATCATACGAAAAAGGAGTTTTCAATAATGTATCTATATTAATAAATGATGTTAAAACTAATCAGTTTGGCTCTTATGGCTATGGCTATGGTTACGGCTACGGCTATGGTTACGGCTATGGCTATTATGGTAGTAATGAAAAAAGGAAATCTATTCTTAATAGAATATTAAGAAGAAAATAAAGGTTGGATAAATATCTTGACCATTTATTTAAATCTATTAATCTAACATGAACAAGTCTGAAAAATGGGATTTAATTATTAAACCTAAAAGAGGTTTGTTAGATATTAATCTTAAACAGCTGTATGATTATAAAGACCTCTTAACTATGTTTGTTAAAAGAGATGTGGTTACTTTATATAAACAAACTATCTTAGGTCCCATTTGGTTTTTTGTTCAACCCCTAATGACAATGGCTATTTATGTTTTTGTATTTGGAAACATTGCAAAAATATCTACTGACGGTGTGCCACAGCCTTTGTTTTACTTGTCTGGAATTATTTTATGGAATTATTTTTCTGAGTGTTTTAATAAAACAGCTGACACGTTTACTCAAAATGCAAATATTTTTGGAAAAGTATTTTTTCCAAGGCTAATCATTCCACTTTCAAAAATTTTGTCAGGACTAATAAAGTTTTTTATTCAATTTTTATTGTTTCTTGCTGTTTTTTTATACTACTATTTTACGACAAATAGTATATCATCTTCATTACTTTTATTTTCATTACCTGTTTTAATTTTTATGATGGCAGGGATTGGTTTTGGTTTTGGTTTAATTTTTAGCTCTCTAACCACAAAATATAAAGACTTAAAATTTTTAATTCAATTTGGTGTGCAATTACTAATGTACGCAACTCCTGTTATTTACCCATTAAGTAGCATTCCTGCAAAATATCAGTTTTGGATTAAACTAAATCCAATTACCCATATTATTGAGGCCTTTAAAACTGCATTTTTAGGTAGCGGACATTTTTCAATGTATGGATTAATCTATGCTTTGCTATTTACGCTGATTGTTATTTTTTTGGGAATAATCATTTTTAATAAAACCGAACAAAAATTTATGGATACAGTATAAACGTAATGAATAAAAACACTGTAATACAAGTTAATAATTTGTCTAAGCTTTATCGTTTAGGAGAGATTGGAACCGGAACTCTAAGCCATGACTTAAATCGCTTTTTTGCAAAACTAAGAGGAAAAGAGGATCCGTATAGTCTTGTAGGACAAACAAATGATAGAACAGTAGCAGCTGAAAGTGATTACGTATGGGCGCTTAAGGATATTAATTTTGAAGTACAACAAGGAGAGGTGTTAGGTATTATTGGTAAAAATGGTGCAGGAAAATCAACACTATTAAAATTAATCTCTCAAATTACATCTCCAACAGAGGGGACTATAAAAGCAAAAGGGAGAATAGCTTCTTTACTTGAAGTTGGAACAGGCATGCATCCTGAAATGACCGCTCGTGAAAACATTTTTTTGAATGGAGCAATATTAGGCATGACTAAAAAGGAAATAAAATCAAAATTCAATGAAATTATTGAATTTGCAGGCTGCCAAATGTATGTGGATACTCCTTTAAAAAGATTTTCTTCTGGAATGCGTGTACGTTTGGGTTTTGCAGTAGCAGCTTTTTTAGAACCTGAGATATTAATTGTAGATGAAGTGCTTGCTGTGGGTGATGCAGAATTTCAGAAAAAGGCGATAGGTAAAATGAAAGATATCTCATCAAGTGGAGGAAGAACGGTGCTATTTGTGAGTCATAATATGGCAAGTGTTAAAAGTTTGTGTAGCCGAGCAATTGTGTTAGAAAATGGCAACATTACATATAATGGTGATGTTGATAGAGCTTTACATAGTTATTTGACTCATGGAGTGAAGGGTAATATATTAGAATACAAGGAGTTTATGGAAGATGAATTCAGATCAAATGAATTTGTAAGTATAAATTCTATAGGTGTTAAAGCTAAAAAGAAAGATTATGGAGAGCCAATGAATGTTGATGATGAAGTTGAAATAGTTATTAAGTTTTATAAAAAAATAGCTAATCAAAGAATTGACACAACTATTCAAATAAAAGATGAAGCTGGTAATTATTTATTTGGATTAGGCACTGGAGTTTATGAAAACATTAATGTTTTATATACTGGTTTAAAGGAGCACTCCGTAGTTATTCCAGCTAACTTTTTCAATGCAACAACTTTTTATCTAAATTTAGTTATTGTACAAAACCGAAAGAAAATAGTACTAAGATTACATGATGTTTTGAAGTTTGATATTTTACCAAAGAATATTTCTTTAGGTAAATTTATGGGGAAGACAAAAGTGCCCTTAAATCCTGATTTTAAATGGTTTGGATATGATTTATAAGAAATGCTAAAATAAAATTTTAGATAGACAGAGTACAAGTTAAATTTTATGAAACGAGAAGCTTCAAGAGAATTAATTACGGTCACAAAAACTTTTTTTCCCCCTATTGAGGAGTATCAAAGGCAAGTTGAAAGGATTTGGGGAAACAAATGGTTAACCAATAGAGGTAAGTTATTGTTGGAATTAGAAGCGTTAATAAAGGAGAATTTGAATGTACCATATTTTATTGCTATGACTAATGGAACATTGCCTATACAAATAGCACTAAAATCTTTTGGAAAACAGGGAGAAATAATAACAACACCCTTTAGTTATGTTGCAACTACCTCATCTATTGTATGGGAAAATTGTTCTCCTGTGTTTGTTGATATTGAGCCTAACTTTTTAACGATTGATGAAACTAAAATAGAGGCTGCAATCACTAACAAAACAACAGCTATTCTCGCTACTCATGTTTATGGTAATCCATGTAATGTGGAATATATTGAAAAAATTGCTAAAAAACATCATCTTAAGGTTATTTATGATGCGGCACATTGTTTTGGGGTGAAGTATAAAGGGAAAAGTATTTTTAACTATGGAGATATAAGTACTTGTAGTTTCCATGCTACAAAACTTTTTCATACTGGAGAAGGTGGAGGTATTTTTTGTAGTGATAAAAAGCTCTACAAAAAATTATTTAGATTTCATAACTTTGGGCATAAGGGACATACCGATTTTTATGGATTAGGTATAAATGCTAAAATGAGTGAGCTTCAGGCAGCTATGGGTTTAGCTGTGTTTCCATATATAAATTATATTATTTCAGAGCGAAAAAAAATTGCTAATTATTACGAGAAATGTTTAAATTTTTTAGCAATTAAATCATTAAATATAAGAGAAAGTACAGAGTGGAATTATAGTTATTATCCAATTATATTTGAAAGTGAGGCTAAGCTTATTGAAGCTGAAAAAAAATTAAACCAACATCATATTGTTCCAAGAAGATACTTTTATCCTTCATTAAATAAACTTCCTTATGTCATTCCATCTAGTTTGCCAATAGCGGAAAGTATATCAAAGCGGGTTTTATGTTTACCCTTGTATGTCGGCTTAGAACAAAGTCAGTTAGAAAAAGTTACAATTATTATAAATAAATTACTTAACTAAAGTAATTATTTTAATTACTCAAATTAAATATGAAAATAGCCATAATGCAACCTTACATATTTCCCTACATAGGCTATTTTCAGCTAGTAAACTATGTAGATGTATTTGTTTTTTATGATGACGTAAACTTTATTAAAAGAGGATGGGTAAATAGAAATCAAATACTGGTTAATAGTAAGTCTAATTTATTTAGTGTTCCTCTAGTAAAAGCTTCACAAAATAAAATGATTAATGAAACAAAATTGGAAAAAAACATTAAATGGCTTGAACAGTTTTATTCAACCTTAAAATTTAATTATAACAAGGCGCCTTATTTTGAGCAAACATTTGATTTGATTACAAATATTTTTAAAAATCCTCATATTACTATTTCAGATTTAGCCATTGACAGTATTCAAGAAATTTCAAATTACCTAGGAATTTCAACTGTATTTGAAAATAGCTCTGATAAATACTCTCAAACAAAAGGTATGGATAAAGCTGACCGTCTGATTAAGATAAGTCAGTTATGCGGAGCAACTGAATATATTAATCCTTTAGGTGGGTTGGAGCTTTATGATAAGGTGTACTTTAAAAGAAAAGGTGTGAAGTTATTTTTTATGAAAAGTGAATTTTTAGCTTATCAGCAAAACAGCAAATCTTTTATTGAAGGGTTGTCTATAATTGACGTTTTGATGCACAACTCTAAAGAAGAAGTTCTAAAAATGTTAAATTTGTATAAATTAATATAAAATGGCCAAAGTCGTAATTTTTGGAATTTTAGATACAGCTGAACTTGCTTATTGGTATTTAGAAAATGATACTGAACATGAGGTTGTCGCTTTTACGGTTCATGAAGAATTTAAAAAGGTTGATACATTTAAGGGGCTTCCCTTGGTTGCATTTGAGGAATTGGAAAATTTATACCCACCAAATAAGTATTTTTTGTTTGCACCGATGACCGGAAAAAACATGAATAGGTTACGAGAGAAGATATATATAGAAGGCAAAACAAAAGGTTATAAATATATTTCTTATATCAGTACTAAGGCAACTATTTGTAATAATGAGATAGGAGAGAATTGTTTTATACTGGAAGATAATACCATTCAACCATTTACAAAAATTGGAAATAATGTGGTGTTATGGAGTGGAAATCATATTGGACATCATGGGGAAATAAAAGATCATGTTTTTTTTACTTCTCATGTTGTTATGTCGGGTCATTGTATCATAGAGCCATATTGCTTTTTTGGTGTAAATGCGACTATTCGTGATTATTCACATTTGAAAAAGGGAACACTCCTAGCAATGGGGGCAAGTTTAGTAAATCAAGAAACAGAGGAATGGGGAATATATATAGGTAGCCCAGCAAAAAAAATGCAAGGAAAGTTAAGTCACGAAGTTTATTAGGAAATGAATTGGGAAAAAAAAGGTTTAATTTATTTGCCCGAAGGTAACAAAGAATGGAGCTTAACTCACGCACAAGTACCAGTGGCCGACTTTATTGAGAGTGAAGATATTATTAGGGTTTATTTTTCAACAAGAGATAAGCTTGGTAGAAGCTATCCTGATTTTATCGAAGTTGAAGCAGATAATCCACACAATATTGTTAAGTATAACGATGAACCATTGTTGAAATTAGGGAAATTGGGAACCTTTGATGATTGTGGAGTTATGCCTTCATGGGTTGTAACTAACAAAGAAAAAAAATACCTTTATTACATTGGTTGGAATGTGAGGAATACAATAGCTTATCATAATAGTATTGGTTTGGCTATTAGTGAGGATGGGGGTATGACCTTTAGTAGGTTCTCTGAGGGACCTCTCTGGGATAGGAATTATAATGAACCACACTATTCTGGAACTTCTTGTGTGATTTATGATAAAGGTATATGGAAAAACTGGTATTTATCTTGTACAGAATGGAGATTTATAAATGGAAAATCAGAACCTAGGTATCATATTAAATATGCAGAGTCTGAGGATGGCATAAATTGGTTAAGATTAGGTAAAATTGCAATTGATTATAAAGATCAAAATGAAGCTGGTATTGTAAAAGCGTCTGTGATTAGGGATAAAAGCATTTATAAAATGTGGTATTCTTATAGGAATTTTAATAATTATCGTACGGATAAAAATAATAGTTATAGAATTGGATATGCAGAATCTCATAATGGTATAAATTGGTTAAGAAAAGATAATTCTAGTTATGCGCTTGATGTTTCCCCAAAGAAAAATGAATGGGATTCTGAGATGGTTGAATATCCCCATGTAATAGATGTAAAGGGTAGAAGGTTAATGTTTTATAATGGAAATGGCTTTGGAAAATCAGGGTTTGGTTATGCGGAATTAAAACAATGAAAAAGGTATTCAATATAGGATTTTCAAAAACAGGGACTACTTCATTTGAATATGCTATGGAGATTCTTGGGTTTAAGACTTACCATGGAAATTACAATTTGAAGCATAATGATTATTTGATGTCATTATGGGTTAATAAAGACTTTTTAGAAATTAAAAAAATGTCAAATTACTGGGATGCTTTTGCTGATGTACCATGGGGAGGTACAAACTTATATATTAAATTATTGGAATGGTATCCAGATGCTAAATTTATATATACAATCCGAAACTCAGATGATTGGTATAATTCCTTATATAAAATGCTTACTAGATTTGATGACAATCCTTTAACAGCTTTGGATACTTATCATGCTAATGAAAGATATGGGTTTACTTATTTTTTAAAGAGAGAATATAATATAGATAATCTAGTGGATGTAAAAGATAAGATTATTAAACACTTTGAAAATCATAAGAAGGATGTTATAGAACATTTTGAAAATAAAGGCAAGGAAATACTTTTTTTCGACCCAATAAATAATGAAGGTTGGAAAAAATTATGCCCATTTCTTGATAAACCTATTCCTAATTGTGAATATCCCCATCGCAATAAATATATCCCCATCCAATTCAATAATACACAGCCAAAAAAGATAGACAAGATTAGTGAAAAACTAAAAAGAAAAATAAAGTCTATACTTAAATTGTAGAGTTTATGAAAAAATATTTTATAGTAACATGTCATGGATGGAGTGCAAGTAATTGGACTGCTCACTCTTTAAACCTTAATAGTAAAATTATTTGTACACATAGTGCTAGAAATGAAATAGCTGAGGACAAAGAGTTACAGAGTAATAAAAATTTGAAAAAAAATATTAATAAACTACAAAGTGGATATAAGAAAAGGCAGGCCCAATCTTTAGATGCAATATACGATGAAATTGAATGTAAAGGAGCAAGTCCTTATTATGGCTCTGTTCATGTTTTGAGGTTGCGTGATATTCCCATTATTTATGAAAAATTTGGTATATCCCAAAGGTCTTTTAATCTTGTAAATATTGTTAGACATCCTATAGATCTTGTATGGAGCGGCTATGGGCAATTTCTAGAATTGTTTAGGTATGATATTAATGAATTACATTGGACAAGTGGCAAAGTGGTTAATCAGGCTCTTAAATTTTCAAATTACATCGGTCAGAAATATAATCTTTATATGGGTGATATTGAAAATTTAGCGTTTATTGGAGCTTGTGCTATAATGGAAAGTCTTAAGAAAGATATTGATGCCTATATTAGTTTAAGTTCTTTAAAAAATATAAACTTTTGCGGAACATTTAAGATGGAGGAAATTACAAATGACCCTAAAATATATTCATTATTTTGTAGCCAACTTGGATTAAATGAGCTCATAAGTGAAGAGTACTTAAATAAAGTATTTTCAACAGGAGTCGTTAATAAACATAAATCTGATGATCAGAAGCTGTCTTCAAAAGAGCGATACTTAAGCCTTGTACCATGGCAAAAAGAAGTTTTTAATCATTTTTTTAATCTACATGATTTAAAAAAGCCATATGAAAAGTTTGGCTATGATTTTACTTATTTGTAGAACATGTATTTTAATTCGATAGATTTTGCAATATTTCTACCAATAGTATTTTCAATCTACTGGTTTTTTAAAAGTCAATACAAAATACAAAATTTAATTATTGTTATTGCTAGCTATGTGTTTTATGGATGGTGGGATTGGCGGTTTTTATTATTAATTATATTTAGTTCATTAGTTGATTATTTAGTCGGGCTATTTTTAATTAAGGAAGAAAATAGAGTAAAACGAAAACTACTTCTATGGATTAGTATTATTGTTAATCTAGGTCTTTTAATTTTTTTTAAATATTATAATTTTTTTTTAGAAAGTTTTATTTCTGCATTTGCTTTTTTTGGTAACGAAATAAATCCAACATCATTAAATATTATTCTTCCAGTCGGAATTAGTTTTTATACATTTCAAACTTTAAGTTATACTATTGATATATATAAGTCTAAAATAGAACCAACTAAAGATTTTATTGTGTTTTCTGCTTTCGTGAGCTTTTTTCCTCAGCTAGTAGCTGGTCCTATTGAAAGGGCTACAAACCTACTTCCTCAATTTTATAAAAGGAGAATTTTTAATTATAATAAAGCTGTTGACGGTTTAAGGCAAATATTATGGGGGTTATTTAAAAAAATAGTGATAGCTGATAATTGTGCAGAATACGCTGATTGGATATTTAGTAATTCAACTTCAGCCTCAGGAAGTACTTTGGTTTTTGGTGTGATATTTTTCACTTTTCAAATATATGGTGATTTCTCTGGTTATTCAGATATTGCTATTGGAACATCAAGATTATTTGGTTTCAATTTAATGAGGAATTTTGCCTTTCCTTATTTTAGTAGAGATATCGCTGAATTCTGGAGAAGATGGCATATTTCTTTATCTACTTGGTTTAGAGATTATATGTATATTCCTATGGGGGGGGGTAAAGGGGGTGTTGTTAGTAGGGTAAGGAATACTTTTATAATTTTCATTGTCAGTGGTTTTTGGCATGGGGCAAATTGGACTTTTATTGCCTGGGGGCTATTAAATGCTATTTATTTCCTACCCCTTTTGCTGCTTAATAAGAATAGGAGAAACATGGAAGTAGTCGCATTAAATAAGTTATTTCCAACTTTTAATGAAGTATTAAAAATTTTATTCACTTTTGGTTTAACTGTTTTGGCATGGGTATTTTTTAGAGCAGAAAATATTACTCAAGCTATTGAAATTATTTTCACTATTTTTTCTAAGTCCTTATTTTCGGTTCCTCATTTTTTTAATTCGGGTAATGTTTTTACATTAATCTCATTGATTATTATTTTTTTAATTATCGAGTGGTTAGGAAGAAATTCAGAATTTGCTATTGCTAATTTAGGGCTAAAGTGGAATAAAGTATTTCGTTGGTTGTTTTATTATAGTATCATTTTTGTAATATTCTACTTTTCAGGAGAAAAACAAGAATTTATCTATTTTCAATTTTAATGAAGATATTTTTTTATAAAATAGTAATATTTTTCATTCCTATAGCTATAATTTTTTCAATTATAGAATATAAATTACGTATTATACCTAATAATTATTCCTACAAAAGTTCTTATTTAGATAGAAATGCAGAAAAAATTGAAGTTTTAATATTGGGAAATTCTCATAGTTTCTATGGCCTTAATCCCTCTTATATTGAATATTCATGTTTCAATGCAGCTAATGTTTCACAAACAATAAATATTGATTATTTTATACTAAAAAAATATCTTACAAAATTTAAATCTCTTAAATTAGTAATAATACCAATATCTTATTCTTCCTTATTTTCATTTATAGAGGAAGGGAAAGGGCAGTGGAGAATTAAGAACTACTGTATATACTACAACTATCCTTCTTACGATGTTAAAAATCACTTTGAGATACTAAATGGAAAAATGAATTATCACATTAATAGGATCACAAATTATCACTTTCAAAATAAAGGTGATATCAACTGTTCTAAGTTAGGTTTTGGATTAGATTATAAGTTTAAACATAAATTAAATTTTGAAGTTACTGGTAAAGAGGCAGCAATTAGGCATACAAAAGAAAATATAAATAACACTTTAATACGTTCCAAGCAATTATTAAGAAGAATATTTGATGATTGTAGTTTGAGAGGAATTAAAGTGGTTTTATTTACTCCTCCTGCGCATAGAGATTATCGAAAATGGATTGATGAAGAACAATTTAAATTAATGGATTATGAGTGTAAATCTTTAGTAAAAGAAAGTAGTAACGTTTATTATTATAGTTATTTTGAAAGTGATAAATTTGAGGATATTGATTTTTTTGATGCAGATCATTTAAATCATAGAGGAGCTAGAAAGTTATCTGTAATCCTAAATAAGCTGGTTATAAAGAAAATCAATAATGAGTGATTTTGAAGTAAATGTAGTTGTAGGTACTTTTAATCATGAGGAATATATTTCTAAATGTCTAGACAGTATTTTAAATCAATCAACAACTTTTAATGTGAGTATTATCTTGGGTGAGGATTGTAGTGATGATAGGACAAGAGAAATATGTGTAGAATATAAAAAAAAGTATCCTAATAAAATTAAATTGTTTTTAAGATCGCGTAAGGATGTATTATATATAAATGAAGTGCCCACAGGACGCTTTAATTTTATATCTAACTTACAGGCATGTAAAGGAAAATACATAGCTTTATTAGATGGAGATGATTATTGGAGCGATCCTTTTAAGCTACAAAAGCAGATTGATATTTTAGAAAACAAACTTAACATTATAGCTTGTCATTCATGGCAAAAGACCGCTATTTTAGAAAACAATGAATATGTAGAAAAGGAAGCGCCAAAGAATGGTCATGGTTATTACAATCTAGCAGAAGCTGGAATCAAAGAAATTTTTTTAAATAAACTCAGAATAAAGAGTAGAACTTTAGTATTTAGAAATATATTTCTTGAGGATAAAGATCTTTTACCTGAGTGGTTTCGAAAAGTAAAATATGGAGATGTCCCCCTGACTTTCATTTTAGGTCAATATGGCAATTTTTATTTCCTTGATGAAGAAATGGCTGTATATAGGCAAACCAATAAGGGGCTGTCTACTCAAGGAAAAGAAAAAAATGATTGGCACTTAAATCATTATTGGGCATGGATAGATATATGGTGCTATGCTGATGACATGTATAATGGGAAATACCATAAAGAAACGATTAGTACAATTAGGTACTTTTACAATAAAATATTACAATCCTATAAATATTCATTGAAACAGCGTTTTAGGCTAATGTTTAGAGTGATTTTTAGCCTTAAACAACCATTATTCCAACGTATAAAAGATGCTTATTTTTGTTTAACTGTTAAATAACTATGTTCAACCCGTTTAAAAAAAAACAATATATTTTTTCTATTAATACCGGTAGGGCCGGTTCTGAGTATCTTTCTGATATTTTAGCAACCGCAAAAAGTGTTTGGGCTGCCCATGAACCTAATCCTCAAATGATTGGGAAATACCTTAAGTTGATTTGTGAAAACGATTATCAATCTACATATAAAGATAGAAGATTTAAAGCAGATGAGGTTAAAAAAATAATTAAGAAGTCTTTAAAGACTAATTACATCGAAACTAATCATATGTTTATTAAAACGTTTTTTGATGTAGTTGTAAATGAATTAGATAATATAAAGGTTGTATTTTTGAAACGAAATATTGTAGATACTTTACATAGTTTTTATCAATTAGGATATTTCTCTGACCGTAATGAAGCATGGAAAGACTGGATGGTTTCTCCTTATGCAAGAACAGCAGCAATTCCATGTTTTCTTGAGGAAGATGAAAAAGATGATATAGGTTTGTCTCTGGCATATTTAATAGATATTTATGAAAGAGGGTATAGGTTTATGGAACAATACCCGCAAATACCGGTTTTTCAGATTGAACTTCAAGATTTAAATAATGTTGAAAAAGTAAAAGAATTATTTGTTAATTTAAATTTGACTTCAACTCAAACTACTTTTAATGTAACTGGACAAAGAAAAAATAACCGAAAAGAGCGAAAGAAACAAATTGGGAGTAAGGAAATAGCTAAAGAATATATAAAAGAGCGTGCTGTTGCCTACATAGATAAGCTAGAAGCTAAAGGGTATGAAGTTCGAAATAAAATTGTTATTTAAATAAATTCAAACAATGAAGATATCCGTTGTAATGGTTGATGGAGAGTTTAGAGAAAATACCTATGGCGCTGAGTATTTTAGTAAACAGGATTTTCCTAAAGATGATTTTGAAGTTATATGGGTAGAATATTATAATAATGTTCCTGAACATGTTCTTAATCAAGATAGAGTAAAGGTTGTTCGGTTAGAAAATCCAAAAACAAAAGAATACCATTCATCGTATTGTTTCAATGCGGGTATCAAAGAGGCAAAAGGAGAATTAATAATAATCCCGGATGCCGATCAAATAGTTGAACCTGATTTTTTATCTCAACTGTGGCAACTACACGAAAATAATAAGGATTTGGTTGTATATCCATACCGCTATGATGAAGAGGAAACAAATAAATTAAATAATATTACATTTCAAGAGCTTAGAAATAAGTGTGTACTGCGTAATCCGCTAAATTATGGTGGTTGTCTTTCAGTGAGAAAAAAGTGGTTACTTAAAATAAATGGATACGAACAACATGATTTTTTTAGTAGCGGATTTCATGCCAACGGATTAGATGTTTACACTCGTTTTAAAAATCTTGGATTGGCAATTATGTGGGCACCACATATTAAAATGTATCATCCTTGGCATCCTTTTACATTGGCAGATGCTTCTCAATATGAAGTTCAAAAAAAAGTAATAAATTGGAGGTTTAAAAAATTACAATATCTTGCTTTTAATGGAATAGATGGTCACAAAAATGCTGACAGTACAGAAATAGAAAGTATTGTAAACAGCGAACAAAAAAAATCAGGTAGATTTAGTGAAAAGCCATCATTAATTAAAAGGATTGTAGGGAAAATAAAATGACAAAAGAACACCTATTTATTATTGGCGCTCAACGATGCGGAACGACCTATTTGTATAAGGTGTTAGACTCTCATCCAGAAATATATATGGCTAAACCGTTAAGGCCGGAACCTAAGTTTTTTATTAATGACCTTGAATACTCTAACGGAAAATTATATTATGAAAATAAGTATTTTTCATCAATAGATGATTCTATTAAAGTATTGGGCGAAAAAGGAACTAGTTATATAGAACATCCGGATGCCTCCGATCGAATTAAATCATTTTACCCTAATGCAAAAATTATAGTTTTGTTAAGAAACCCTGTTGAAAGGGCAATTTCAAACTA
The DNA here is from genome assembly GCA_030426475.1 of Bacteroidia bacterium. GTDB lineage: Bacteria > Bacteroidota > Bacteroidia > Flavobacteriales_E > Vicingaceae > CALALS01. The sequence continues at coordinate 25,777 of JAUHYR010000011.1, read as the reverse complement.
TTTTTTTTCATATGAAAATGGGTTAGAAAAAAGATCTATAGAAGAGGTATTCTTGTTAGATAAAAAAACTCCTCATATTGAGGTAAAAACATCAGTTTCCCCTTTTGCATATTTAAAAAGAGGGGAATACCTTAACTATTTACTTCCCTACCATAAAACTTTTAGAAATAATTTAAAAATAATCCTCTTTGATGATTTATTTTCATCAACAAATATATATATGAATATATTTGACTTTTTAAATGTGAATACTTCACTTAAAATTGAAATTACTAATAAGAAGATTAATCAATCAACTTCTGTTCAGAAACATGATATAAGTAAAGAAGTGTATAATAAATTATATAATTATTTTGAACAGCATATTATTGAATTAGAAAAGTTTTTAGGCAAAAAAACTAAATGGAATGATAAAGTTTAATAGACCTTATATAACAGGGCAAGAGATTAAGTATATTGAAGATGCTATTAAACGACTGGAGTTGTCTGGAGATGGCTATTATACTAAAGCCTGTTCAAAATTTATTTATAATAGGATAGGAAAGCATAATTTTTTAACAAATAGTGGAACGGATTCTCTAGAAATGGCAGCAATACTAGCTGAAATTTCTCCCGGAGACGAAGTTATTATGCCATCATTTACTTTTGTGTCTACAGCTAATGCCTTTATGCTTAGAGGAGCTGTGATAAAATTTGTAGATAGTCAGGTCAACTCTCCAAATATGGATGAAAACCAGATAGAAGAATTAATCACTGACAAAACTAAGGCTATAGTTGTTGTGCATTATGGAGGAATTTCTTGTGATATGGATAAAATAATGAAGTTGTCTATTAAACACAATATTTACATAATTGAAGATGCAGCTCATTCTATTGATTCATTTTATAAAGACAAACCACTTGGAACCATAGGTCATTTTGGAGCTTTTTCATTTCATTCTACAAAAAACATTATCTCTGGTGAAGGAGGGATGCTTGTAATTAATGATGAGAAAAAAATAAACAGAGCTGAAATTATAAGAGAAAAGGGAACAAATAGAACTTCCTTTTTTAGAGGGGAGACAGATAAATATGGCTGGGTAGATTTAGGAAGTTCCTTTCTTCCATCAGAAATTATAGCAGCATTTTTATTAGCACAACTAGAGTCAATAGATATCATTCAACAAAAGAGACTAAAAATATGGAATGAATACAACAATAGATTACAATTTTTACTTGATTATGGTTATAAATTGCCATTTATTCCTTCCTACGCAACTAATAATGCTCATTTATTTTACTTGATATGTCCGTCTTTAAGCGAAAGAACAGAGTTAATTGATTTTCTATTAAAAGAGGGAATCAAAGCAGTATTCCACTATCAATCTTTACATAATTCAAACTTTTACAAAAAGTTGAACAAATTTTCTTCCTCTTTATCACTTGTTAATTCTGAGAGGTATAGTGATTTATTACTACGATTGCCATTATTTCCGGACTTAAAGGATGATGAAGTAAAATATATATGTGATAAAATCACTGAATTTATAAATAACAGATAACATGTTATTAAGCGTTAGATTAATGACATACAATCATTCGAAAAGTATTATTAAATGCTTGGAGGGAATAGAAAGGCAACAAACTACTTTTCCATTTGAAGTGGTTATTGGAGATGATTTTTCTAGTGATAATAATGTAGAATTAATTCAGCAATTTATATCCTCATCAAAAAATGATAAAATAAAATATAATTTACTTCAGAGAAAAAAAGGAGACCTTTATGATATAACTCGTCAAAAAAAAGGGAGGCTATATAATTTTACTAATATTATCGAAAATAGTAAAGGTAAATATATTGCTTTATTAGATGGAGATGATTGTTGGTTAGATCCTCTTAAGCTTCAAAAACAGGTTGATGTGCTTGAAAAAAATAGTAATGTTTCACTAGTATATACTAATGCTAAAATTAACTCTGATAAAGGTGGAGATTATGAAGGGGAAGCTACTTTTTATAAAAGTGATTACCCTTTAATGCCACTGAAGAGACAGGATTTTTTTTTAAAAAATAATTATGCGTTGCTTGTTGTTACTGTTATGTTTAGAAAGTCTGACTTTGATGAGGATGTTAAGGATACTATGTTGGAATTTGCAACAGGTGATTTTGCTTTATACTTTATGCTATCAGGAAAAGGAGATTTTTACTATATAAATGAGTGTTCTTCTTTATATTATGACCATGCTCAGGGAGAATCTAAAAGGTTTAGTAAATTAAGGAGAGATAAGCATAACTACAATAAAATGCATTATTTAAAACCATATATCAAGCCAAGTAATCTTAAGCTTTTTACACAGTATCAGCATTTATACCTCATTAGATCAATATTTAATATAATGTTCAGAAAGGTTAGGTTAGATGGTTTAAAAGGGTTAAAATATTTTCACATATTTTTTGTAAAACCAAATCACCTCAGGTTAAGATATATATATTACTATATTAAATTAATTTTTTTAAAATCTACGTTTGTTAAATGATAGATGTTTGCTTGATATATGATATTGATAATATTGCTCATGATTTCATAGGTCAAACGCCTGGAAATAAGGGTATTTTTTTTGATTGTAAGTTTACTTTGTTTAATCAAAATAATATTGATCAACTACCTGCTGAAACAGACGCATTAATAGTTTTAAATTCACCTTTTACGAACATTTGTATTAAAGCATATCCATCCCTCACTTTTTTAATATCTCAGGAAGCTCCAAATGACAGGTATGAATGGCATACAAATTCATTTAAACATTTTTCAGAAGTATATACTCAATGGCCGTTAAAAAAAGCTAATATTATTCCTTCTCATGGTTTTTTAACTTGGTATATAGAGAAAGAATACGATGAGTTATTAAATATTGATTTAAATAAGCCTAAAAATGCATCTGTAGTTTATATTGGTAATAAAGAGGCTATTCTTCCTGGACAAATTAAGCGAAATAACTTTGTTGAACAATTAAAAGAGACATTTATAACCGATAAAGATATTTCGATTGATTTAGTTGGAAAGTCATATGACAATCCTATAAAAAATAAGTTTGACGCTTTGAATGGGCATCAATATGCTTTGGCTATAGAAAATACTATTACAAATCATTATTGGACAGAAAAATTAGCCGATAGCTTTTTGGCTGGGTGTTTACCATTTTATATTGGGCCAGATAATATATATGATTACTTTCCAAAAGAATCAATCATTAAACTAGATTATGAAAGCATTGAAAATTCCGCTGCTGTAATTAAGCATGCTATAGATAATAATGAATTCGAAAGAAGAATAAATTCGATTAACCTTGCAAGAAATAAAATACTCAAAGAGTATAATTTGTTTTATAGGTTTGCAGAAATTATCAATAATAAAATAAAACAACCTTCTTTATCATCAAAAACTCAGATTATGCTTCCAAAAAATTATTGGAATACTAAGAAGCCTCTTTGGCAATTGGTTTTAAATAAATTCAAAAATGCAAACTAAATTTAATCCTGAATCTTATTGGGAAGATAGACTCTCGAAAAAATTCAGTCTATTAGGCGTTGGTGATTTTACACTTGGAGAACCCTACAATAAGCTTATGTACAAGGTTAGGCAAAGTGCGTTTAGTAATGTGTTGAAAATACTTAAACTTAATTTGCGAGAAAAATCAATTCTTGATATAGGAAGTGGAACTGGTTTTTATATTGATTTATGGAGAAAAAAATCTGTTAAAAAACTTGTTGGGTCTGATTTAACTGAGGTTGCAGTTAAAAGATTGTCTGAAAAATTTACAGACATTGACTTTAAACAGGTTGATATCACTTCAGAAAAAATTCCATTTACACATGAATCATTTAATGTAATATCTGCTTTTGATGTTTTATTCCATATTGTTGAAGATGAAAAATTTGAAAGCGCCATATACAACATATATAATTTGTTAGGAAAAGGTGGGGTTTTTATATACTCCGATAATTTTATTAATGGAGAAACTATTAGAGTTCAACATCAAGTTAGCAGATCGCTAGTTTATAATAATGAAGTTATGGAAAAAGTTGGGTTTAGAGAAATTTTAGTAAAGCCAATGTTTGTTTTAATGAATGACCCTATAGATTCTAAAAGCAAATTACTTAAATACTTTTATTTTAAGCTTACAAAGCTAATTATAAAATGGAAATGGTTCAGTTCTTTCTTGTACTTTACCTTATATCCTATTGAACTTTTTTTATTAAAAATTAAAAAACAAAGTCCATCGACTGAAATTAGGGTTTACATAAAAGATTAATGCACATTTTAATTATTCCATCGGAAGAATATGTTCCTAAGCATGCACCTGCTGCAGGTATTTTTCAACACGACCAAGCTTTGGCTTTGAAAAACGAAGGTATTAAGGTTGGAGCCATATCTGCTTCCAATAGGTATTCTTTTTTTACTTTATTAAAATCATCAATTGGAATAAAAACTTCTAATAAGTGGTTAAAAGGATTATCCCGAATCCAGACATTAAAAATTTTATTTCAGGCTGTTTCAGGGAAGTTTCCATTGATTTCAAGAAGAAGGAAAGAAGGAATTGAAGTGATTGATGCTATTGGTATTTTTTGGTTCAAATCTTCAAGCAGAAAAGCACAAATCAATAAATGGGTTTTTACTGCTGAAAGAGCTTTCCAATTTTATGTTAAAGAAAATGGGTTTCCGGATGTTATTCACGCTCATAATGCATTGAATGCAGGTATTTTTGCAAATTATATTAAAGAAACATATGGAATTTCTTATGTCTTAACTGAACATAGTACAGAGTTAGCGGAATGGAAAATTCCAGAAAATATTTTTAATGAAATAAAAGGTTCATATGTTGAAGCTTCTGCTATAATATCTGTGAGTTTACCTTTTAAAAAGCAATTAGATAATCAGTTTTTTCAAGGAGAAGATAGTTTTCTATTTATACCAAATGTTTTAAATGGTGCCTTTGAAAGAGATATAGTTTTTAATAAATCTGATAAAATGCGCCTTACACATATTGCAAACTTAATAGATATTAAAGATCAAACTACTCTTATAAAGGCATTTGGCATACTTTCTTTAAAAATAACTGATTTGGAATTGATTATAATAGGTGATGGGGTTGATAAAGAAAAGCTAATTCAGTTGACAAATGAACTAGGTATTTCAGATAAAGTCTTTTTTAAAGGTTTTTTAAACCGTAAATCAATTATAGATGTATTATCAACATCAGATTTATTTGTTTTAAGTAGCAAATATGAAACGTTTGGGGTTGTGGTTATAGAGGCGCTTGCTTGTGGTGTTCCATGCGTAGCATCAATTTGTGGAGGACCTGAATCAATTATAAATAGCTCTAATGGAAAACTATTTGAAGTAGGTGATTATATTCAGTTAGCTGAAAAAATTGAAGAAGCCTTAGCAACAACATACGACAGAGATAAAATCAGGACTGATTGTTTAAAACTCTATGGCTCAAAAGCATTTGCAAACAAAATGATTAACCTATATTCGGAAATTAAAAACTAGCTTATGAAATATTTTATAACATTATTTTTAGTAGTAGCGATAATTTTTTCTTCCTGCTCTACTAAAGAGCAAACTTCTGAAAAGCAAGTTGAAAAAATAGTTTATCCCGAAACAAAAAAGGTTGACTCTACAAGAGTTTATCACGGAGTAAAAGTGGAAGACCCATTTGGTTGGTTAGAAGATGATTATTCTGAAGAAACAAAAAAGTGGGTAGAAGCTCAAAATAAGGTAACAGAAAATTATTTAAGTAAAATTCCATACAGAGACCAAATTCGAAAACGAATGACTGAACTTTGGAATTACCCTAAAAAGTCTATTCCCAGCAAACAAGGAGATTACTTTATTTATACCAAAAACGATGGGATTCAAAACCAAAGTGTTTATTATATAAGTAAGGATTTAAAGTCGGAGGAGATTTTAATCGACCCTAATTCACTTTCAAAAGACGGAACAACATCTGTAACAGGAGTTTCTATTTCTGATGATTCTAAATATGCTGCTTACTCATATCAACAAGCAGGTTCAGATTGGACAGAAATTAAAGTACTCGATATGTCAACCAAGAAAGAAGTTTCTGATCATATTAAATGGGTTAAGTTTTCCGGAGCATCATGGTATAAAGATGGTTTCTTTTATAGCGCTTATGATGACCCGGGAAAAAAAGGAGAGTTTTCTAATAAAAATGAGTTTCATAAAGTCTTTTATCATAAAATAGGAACATCTCAAGAACAAGACGAATTAGTTTATGCCGACAAAGAACATCCACTTCGTTATCATTTTGCTTGGGTTTCCGAAAACGATAAATATCTTATTTTAAGTTGTTCGGAAGGTACTAGTGGTAATGCATACAAAATAAAGAAACTTGACCAACCCAATGCCAAGTTCATTACAATAATAAATGATTTTGAAAATGACCATGGAGTTGTTGATGTAGAAAATGATGAAGTATTGCTTACCACAAACTACAATGCTCCTAACTATAGATTGGTAAAATTTAATCTGTCTAAACCAGCAAAAGAAAATTGGCAAGATGTTTTACCAAATAAGGAATATGTGTTAGAGCATGCTGAAATTATTAATCATCAAATTGTAGCTCAGTATTTAAAAGATGTAACAAGTTTAGTTGAGTTTTACTCAATGACTGGAGAAAAGCTTGGCGAATTAAAACAACCGGGTTTAGGAATTGTAACCGGAATCTCAGGAAAAAAGGATGAAGATTTTATGTACTATGGATTTACTTCATATATCTATCCACATACCATTTTTAAATATAATAAAGATGGTGATGATGAAGTTTATTATAAACCTGAAATTGATTTCAATCCTGATGACTATGTTTCCGAACAAGTGTTTTACAAAAGTAAAGACGGTACAAAAGTTCCAATGTTTATTACTCACAAAAAGGGAATTAAAATGGATGGAACTAACCCAACTATGCTTTATGGCTATGGTGGTTTTCAAATTTCAATTAAGCCAAGCTATAGTACGGTAAATACCGTTTTTCTTGAAAATGGAGGTGTTTATGCGGTTGCTAATATGAGAGGCGGAAATGAATATGGTGAGGAATGGCACAAAGGCGGAATGCTTCATAACAAACAAAATGTGTTTGATGATTTTATCGCTGCTGCTGAATATTTAGTAGAAAAGAAATATACTTCACATGAGAAATTAGCAATTTATGGTCGTTCCAATGGAGGATTGTTGATAGGCGCAGTAATGACTCAACGACCTGATATTGCAAAAGTAGCCTTACCTACAGTAGGTGTGCTGGATATGTTACGCTATCATAAATTTACAGTAGGTTGGGGCTGGGCAGTTGAGTATGGTTCTAGCGATGAAAAGGAACATTTTGAAAACCTGATAAAATATTCTCCTTTGCATAATGTAAAAGAGGGCGTTGAGTATCCGGCTACAATGGTGATTACCGGAGACCATGACGATAGGGTAGTTCCTGCTCATTCATTTAAGTTTGCTGCTACTTTACAAGACAAGTATAAAGGAGATGAACCAATGTTAATTAGAATTGATGTGAATGCAGGGCATGGAAGTGGCAAACCCACCGCAAAAATTATTGATGAGTGGACAGATATGTGGAGTTTCACCATGTGGAATTTGGGAGTGAAAGAAATTAAAAAATAAATTAAGGAATTTTAACATTTGAATAACTACTTCATTTATAGTATGATGTATGCTGTTTTGTTTTAGCTTTCAGATAATAAGTGAAAATAATGCAACATTATTTCATTTTAGCCGTTACATTTGCAAAGTAGTTTTTCTCATAGTCAAAAGCAGTAAAAAGGTCGCTCATTCTCTGAGCGGCCTTTTTCATTTATTACTTTTGTTTATATCTTTTTTTGAATAAAAGTGATTACCTCTTTACATTTGAGCTCCTTAAAAACTAATACATGAAATTCTTTATTGATACAGCAAACCTTGAACAAATTAAAGAAGCGCAAGATTTAGGTGTGCTAGATGGTGTAACAACTAATCCTTCTTTAATGGCTAAAGAGGGAATCAAGGGGCACGAAAATGTAATAAATCATTACAAAGCAATTTGCGAAATTGTTGATGGAGATGTTAGTGCTGAAGTTATTGCGACTGATTATGAAGGTATAGTAAAAGAAGGCGAAGCATTAGCTGCCTTAAACCCACAAATTGTTGTTAAGGTTCCAATGATTAAAGATGGTATAAAAGCCATTAAATATTTTTCTTCTAAAGGAATTAAAACTAATTGTACGCTAGTTTTTTCTGCCGGGCAGGCTTTATTGGCAGCTAAAGCAGGAGCAACTTATGTTTCTCCGTTCATTGGAAGATTAGATGACGTTTCTACAGATGGGCTTGAGCTAATAGCTCAAATCAGAATAATATTTGACAATTACGGATACGATACACAAATACTTTCAGCTTCTGTTCGTCACACCATGCATATTATTAAGTGTGCAGAATTAGGTTCTGATGTGGCTACTTGTCCGCTTAGTGCTATTCTAGGATTGTTAAATCATCCACTAACTGATAATGGCTTGAAAAAGTTTTTAGAAGATGCAAAAAAATTCCAGTAGTAAATGCTAGTTCGTCTTTACGAAGAAAACCCAAACGAAAAGCAAGTTCAACAAGTTGTAGATTGTCTTAAAAATGGAGGAGTAGTTATCTTTCCTACCGATACCATTTATGCTATTGGCTGCGATATATACCAACGCAAAGCTTTTGAAAAAATAGCACGTATTAAAAACGTAAAACCCGAAAAGGCTAATTTCTCTTTTATATTTAACGACCTTAGTCATTTATCAGAATACTGCAAACACATCAATAATAGTGTGTTTAAGATAATGCGAAAATCTTTACCCGGTCCGTTTACTTTTATTTTAGAAGCCGGAAATAAGATTCCTAAAATCATGCAGACAAAAAAGCGCACTATCGGTATTCGTGTTCCTGATAATAATATCACTAAAGCAATTATCGAGAAGCTAGGAAACCCAATGATTTCAACCTCTATTCATGACGATGATGAAATAGTGGAATATACTACCGACCCTGAATTGATTTATGAAAAGTATGAATCTCAAATAGATATGATGGTAAACGGTGGACCTGGACAAAACGTTGCTTCCACTATAATTGATTGCACCAACGAAGAGCCAGAAATTTTGCGAGAGGGATTGGGAGAAATCGATATTTAATTGATTACCAAGTTATATTTCTTAAACTAATTCTTTATTTACCGCTTACTAATCACTAAAAAAGTTACCTTTGCCCGCTTTTTAAAAATTAATATGGAAAAAATCAGAAATATTGCCATCATTGCTCACGTTGACCATGGTAAAACTACACTAGTAGATAAAATGCTAGTAGCAGGAAAATTATTTAAAGACCATGAAACTCCGGGTGATTTGATTATGGATAGCAATGACCTTGAGCGTGAGAGAGGAATTACCATTTTGGCTAAAAACGTTTCTGTACGTTATAAAGATTATAAAATAAACATTATTGATACTCCGGGTCACGCTGATTTTGGTGGTGAAGTAGAAAGGGTTTTGAATATGGCAGACGGTGTGGTATTGTTAGTTGACGCTTTTGAAGGTCCAATGCCACAAACTCGCTTCGTATCGCAAAAAGCTTTACAATTGGGTTTAAAACCTATTGTAGTGGTTAACAAAGTAGATAAACCTAACTGTACTCCAGATGAAGCAGCAGAAGCAGTTTTTGAATTAATGATGAGCTTAGATGCTACAGATGACCAGTTAGATTTTCCTGTTGTTTACGGTTCGGCTAAAAATGGCTGGATGAGTAAAGATTGGAAACAACCAACCGACAATATTTTTGAATTATTCGAAACCATTATTGACAAAATTCCTGCCCCTAAAGTTGAACAAGGAACTCCACAATTAATGATTACTTCTCTTGACCATTCAACTTACATTGGAAGATTTGCCATTGGTCGATTACAAAGAGGCGAATTAAAAGCTAACCAAATGGTTTCGTTGGTTAAGAGAGACGGAAAAATTTCAAAACAGAGAATTAAAGATTTATTCTTGTTTGAAGGTTTTGAAAAGAAAAAAGTAGAAAGTGTTCAAGCTGGAGATATTTGTGCAATTGTTGGCTTTGAAAGTTTTGAAATTGGTGATACAGTTGCGGACTATGAAAATCCGGAAGCACTTCAGTCTATTGCAGTTGAAGAACCTACTATGAGTATGTTATTTACTATTAACAACTCACCATTCTTTGGAAAGGAAGGAAAATTTGTGACCTCTCGTCACATCAAAGAAAGGTTAGAAAAAGAACTTGAGAAGAATTTAGCGCTAAGGGTTGAGCCAACTGATTCTGCCGATAGTTTTGCTGTTTCGGGTAGAGGAGTATTACACTTGAGTGTACTAATTGAAACCATGAGAAGAGAGGGATATGAATTACAAGTTGGTCAGCCAAGGGTAATTATGAAAGAAATTGATGGCGCAAAATGTGAGCCTATTGAAGAATTAACCATTGATTTACCTGAAGAGTATTCTGGTAAAGCTGTAGAAACAGTTACCATACGTAAAGGAGAAATGCTAGATATGTCTCCAAAGGGTGATAGAATGATTTTAAAATTTATTATTCCTTCGAGAGGTTTAATAGGATTGAAAAATTACTTTATGACAGCTACTTCTGGTAAGGCTGTGTTAACACATCGTTTTTTAGAATATCAAAAATACAAAGGAGAAATACCTGGAAGAATTAACGGAAGTTTAATTGTAATGGAAACAGGCAAAGCCATTCCTTATTCATTAAATAACCTACAAGACAGAGGAACTTTCTTTATAGAACCAAACGAAGAAGTTTATGCAGGACAAGTAATTGGTGAAAATAGCCGACCGGACGATTTAGTGGTAAATGTTACAAAAACAAAAAAGCTAACCAATATGCGTGCTTCAGGTTCTGATGCTAAAGTTTCTGTTGCGCCTCCTAGATTGTTCACTTTAGAAGAAGCATTAGAGTTTATCCAAGCAGATGAATATGTTGAGGTAACACCCAAAAGTATCAGGCTTAGAAAAGTTTTGTTAAACGAAACAGATAGAAAGAGAGCGGGTAAAAACTAAACTAGTTAGTTTTTACTACTTTATATTTTTTAGATTTTCCTTCTATGTTTATTTCCAGAAAGTAAACTCCATTTTCAAAGGAAGAAATATCTACTTGATTCGCATTTATAATGCCCTGCTGAATTATTTTCCCATTAAGAGCATAAATATTGTAATTCACTTCTTCATTAATGGGTAAGTTTTCAAACTTGAGAATTCCAATTGTTGGATTTGGATAAAAGAGTATTGTTTTATCTGTTAATGAGTTTTTTATACCCACTCCAATTCCACAATTCATAAAGCTTTTAAAAAGAGGAAACACTGAATCAGAATAACAAAGTAATGGTCCACCTTCATGAGCGTCTATTTGCATTTGACAATAATCTGATGGATATAAGTAGAAATTAGCGTATCCTATCCTTTCATAAATAGTATCAGTATATTGAAAGTTAGAATTGAATTGATTATTAACATATATCCATTTTAGTAAAATACCGTTTATTACTTTGCTTCCGGTATCTATTACTGTTACAAATCCTGTATCACATGGACTCCAATCATCATTCCTTGAAGCCTTCCATTTATCTCCAATACTTGCCCTAAAGTTACAAAGGGTGTCAAAATCATTACTTTTCTTATTATATAAATACACGACATCATTACTTATGTATGTGTATTCGTAGCCAGCAATACCTCCTCCTGAAGTGTTAAACATTTGGTCGTAATAGTAATAATACTTTTTAATCTTCTTTGTTGTTATGTTATTAATAAGGGTGTCACCATCATAGGTCATTGTGTAAGTTCCAATTTCTGCAAACTTTTGATGCCCATAATGCCAAGTCGCTCCACTATCACACCAAGCAATTTGTGATTTTACTATGATGGAAAAACTGAATAGTAAGGTAATAAGTAAAGCTCTTTTCATAAAGTTGCTTTTACCAAATTTACTAATTATTCTAGAACTATACTCTTTGGATAAAATGCAAACCAAACAAAAGAAAAAGGAGTAAAATACGGCACTTTTTTTAGCTGTTGGTTTTTAAACTCTCCTTCTACGCACCAACCTGAAATATTCCATTCCGAATCGGTTTGTTTATCGTAAAACCGACCATTTTCTTGATAAAAATCTAAAGTCTGTTCATTTAGTTTTCTGGAAAAAACGGTTACAATGCCATCATCTTTTGCTTCTGATAGTTTCTCTTTATCTAAAACAGAAACCATTCCTTTTTGATAAAAAATCACCCTTGCTGAATCATTTTGATTATCGTTTATAACTGCTTCATTCACTACTTTAGAAAGTGGATAAACTTTTGCACTTTCATGAAAAGAAGTCACCACAATTTTTTCCATTGGGTTTAACCTTAAATCTACACTGTCTGTAATATAAAGTGGACGGACTTTACTTTCATACATCGGGAGGGGTGTTTCTCCATATTTATGTTTAAATCCGGTTTTAGGGTTTAAAATTAAACCGTTGGGGTAGTTGGTTTTGTAATTTTTATAAGGAAGAATTACGGAAGGAAACCGTTCTAATGTTTTACCATACATTTCTCCAACTATAGCTTCGCCCGTTAATTGTTGCCACCAGGTTTCTGTGTTTCGGTCAAACAATACCATGTTTCCTTTTCTGTACATTCCCGATGAGCCAAATTTTAGCATATACTCTTTATCATTATGGCTGTATCTTCTATTATAAACCAATATGGAGTTGGTTGTAGGGCAAAACGTTACACAAAAAGGAATATATTTAATTTCATCATTTATGACTTGATGATAAATTAATACGCTTAACGGATAAGCTTTTGTTTCTCCTTTTATTTCAACTACTAAAACCGGATCGTTTGGTAAATAAGCCTTATCTGCTTTAGAAAAGTCTAAAAATTCAGGAAAGTCTATAGAAAGATTTTTTTCTACTGTACCAACTACCAATAATTCATCAAGCTCAATACTTTTTTTTGTGGTATTGGTTACCCAAGCTTGCTTAATGCCGTTTGGATTAAATTGAGCAAAAACACTTCCAAAAGAAAAACAGAATATGAATATTAATAGTCTCATTATCAGCTCGAAGATAAAAATTAATTTAGTTTTCTAAGTATTAATACTTATATCCTTCTCCTTTATCTTCTTCTAACTGCACTCCTAAACCAAGAACAATTCTATTTACAAAATTAAAATAGCCTACTACTAATGTGGCATCTAAAATAGCTCTGTCATCTAATCCCAACTCTTTTAACTTTTCAATAATAGGCACACTTATATCATTACTTGGGAATCTTGTCAACTGCCAAGCCAAATTACATAATTCTCTATCTATGTCATCCAACTCTACACTTTTGAAGTCGAATAAAAAGGCTTCAATTTGCTCATCATTTTTCCAATAAGTGTTCATAGCAGCTGAGTGATGTCTTTGGCAATATTCACAGTTATTTGCAATTGAAACTACAACACCAATCATTTCTCTTTGTACTCTTTTTAAAGAGGATTGCCCAAACATAATCATCAAATACAAATCCATGTGTGCCACAATAGTTTCGGGATTTAAGCTTGTAATCTTATGTACTTCTGCGATTTTTCCTCTTTTGGTAACTAAGTCATTATATATTTCTTGTAATCTGCCTTCAGCTTCTGCGGGTTCTACTATCTTAATAAATGCCATTTCTAAATTTTTCTTAAAGCTAGCAAATCATTTATATATCCATAAACAGAATTGCTTAGGAATTTAAGAGATGCTATTTTTTGAATCCCGTAGATACTTCTAAGAAGCTAAAAGTTATACCTTTGGGCTCCTTAAAATTTTGCTAATGTTTAAAAAGTATATTTTCTTTTTTACACTCAGTGTTTTCAGTTTTGCCGTATCTGCTCAAACTACTTTCCCGGTAAATGGAGTTCATGACAATAACCACAACTACTCTGCTTTTAAAAATGCTACTATTTTTTTAGATGGCGATAGAAAAATTGAAAATGCCACCATGCTTATCAAAGACGGAAAAGTTGTTCAAATTGGTAATTCGGTGGCTATTCCTAAAAATACCGTAGTGTATGATTTAACCGGAAAATATATTTATCCTGCTTTTATTGACTTATACTCTGATTACGGCTTGCCTTCTTCAAAGAAACCTAAAAAGGGAAATGAAGAAAATCATCCTAATGTAAAAAAGGAAGAATCAAAGAAGGGAGCGTATGGATGGAACCCTGCTATACATCCTGAGTTTAAAGCACAAAGCAAATTTAATATTAACTCAAAAGAGTCCGAAGAACTTAGAAAAATAGGATTTGGAGCAGTTTTAACCCATTACCAAGATGGAATTGCCAGAGGAACAGCTTCTCTTGTCTCACTGGATGACGAATCAAATAATCTTTCTTTGTTAAAAGGAAATGCAGCAGCATGGTATTCATTTAAAAAAGGAAAATCTCAAGAGGATTATCCTTCTTCATTAATGGGGTCAATTGCTTTGCTCAGGCAAACTTATTATGATGCAAAATGGTATCAATCTAATTTGGCTGACGAATATAATATCTCCTTAGATGCGTTTAATTCAATTCAATCTCTTCCACAGTTTTTTGATGCAACTGATTATCTTACCGTTTTACGTGCAGATAAAGTGGGTGATGAGTTTGGTAAACAATATTTCTTTAAAGGAAATGGAGATGAATACAAGAGAATTTTGGACATTAAAAATACAAATGGCAAATTCATTATTCCGGTAAATTATCCTAAAGCGTTTGATGTAGAAGATCCTTATGATGCGCTTTTAATTTCTTTAGAAGACATGAAGCATTGGGAGCTTTCACCAACCAATGCAAGTGTTTTATATAACCATCAAATTGAATTTTCTTTTACATCTGAAGGACTTGAAAACAAAAAAGATTTTTTGAAGAATATTAAAAAAGCCATTGAAAATGGTTTGCCTGCAAATGTTGCCATTAATGCTCTTACAAAAATTCCTGCTCAATTTATAAATGCACAAGACAAAGTCGGGACTCTTGATGACGGTAAATTAGCAAACTTTATCATCACATCCGATTCACTTTTTGCTGATGAATGTAAGATTTACGAAAACTGGGTAGTAGGTAAAAGAATGGTAGTAGAAGACTATACTTTACCTGATATTACGGGAAACTATTCATTAAATATAGATGGAAAAGTATTTAAATTAACCGTTAAAGGAAAAGAGCCTTCTTACAAAGCTTTTGTTAAAACGGAAACTGATTCAACAAAACATAATGTAAATCTAAAGCGTGACGGAGATTTAATTTCATTATCCTTTAATATAAAAGAAGATTTATATCGATTAAGTGGAAATATAGCTACCAAAAGTGCTATATGGCATGGTATGGGGCAAGTTTCTGAAGGAGATTGGGTGAAATGGAGTACCATAAAAAGTATTGAAAAGATAGAGGAGAAAAAGGAAGAAAAAACTGATTCCACCAAAAAAAGTATGGGTGCGGTTTGGTATCCGAATATGGCTTATGGATTAGATACAAGCTCTGTTAATCCTCCAACACTAATTAAGAATATTAAAGTTTGGACAAATGAAAAAGAAGGTATTTTAGAAAGTACAGATATATTGCTTTACAAAGGAAAAATTCATCAAATCGGAAAAGATATTATTGCACCTGAAGGAACAGTGATTATTGATGGAAAAGGGAAGCAGTTAACTCCGGGAATTATAGATGAACATTCTCATATTGCCATTTCAAGAGGTGTAAATGAAGGTTCACAATCCATTTCAGCAGAAGTAAGTATTGCAGATGTGGTGAATCCTGATGATGTAAATATATACAGACAATTAGCCGGTGGAGTTACCGCTGCACAGTTACTTCATGGTTCTGCAAATCCAATTGGCGGGCAATCAGCATTGGTAAAATTACGATGGGGAAGGAGTACAGAAGAAATGAAAATAAAAGGAGCTGACGGATTTATAAAATTTGCATTAGGTGAAAATGTGAAGCGTTCAAATTGGGGTAGTGGAGATAGATTCCCTCAAACAAGAATGGGAGTAGAACAAGTTTACTATGATGCATTTACAAGAGCTAAAGAATACCAAAAAGAATGGGCGGCTTATAAAAAACTCACGCCAAAACAACTGAAAAAAAATCCTGTGCCTGCTCCCAGAAAGGATTTAGAACTAGATGTATTAGTAGAGATACTGGAAGCCAAAAGGTTTATTACTTGCCATTCTTATGTTCAATCAGAAATAAATATGTTGATGCATGTGGCAGACAGTATGGGCTTTAAAGTAAATACGTTTACTCATATTTTAGAAGGGTATAAAGTAGCCGACAAGATGAAAGCTCACGGAGTAGCCGGCTCTACTTTTTCTGATTGGTGGGCTTATAAATTTGAAGTAAATGATGCAATACCATATAATGCTGCTTTAATGAATGAAAAGGGAATTGTGGTAGCTATTAATTCTGACGATGCCGAAATGGGACGTAGGTTAAATCAAGAAGCTGCTAAAGCGGTAAAGTATGGTAATGTCTCTGAAGAGGATGCTCTGAAAATGGTTACCCTAAACCCTGCAAAAATGTTGCATTTAGATAGTATGATGGGAAGCATTAAAGTTGGAAAAGATGCTGATGTTGTCATTTGGTCAGGCCATCCGTTATCCATTTACAGTAAAGTTGAAAAAACGTTTATTGATGGTATTTGCTACTATGACGCAGAAAAAAATGAAATCATCAATAAGCAAATTCAAGCTGAGCGAATACGATTGATAAATAAAATGATTGAAGCTAAGAAAAACGGTGAAGCCACTCAATCAGCAAAACCTAACAAAAAACCTCATTACCATTGCGATGGATATGAGATTGACGAAGACTACTAAAAATTAAAATATGAAAATTGTAATTTCTATACTTCTTTTTTCTTTTGGCTTTTTAGGCAATATTGTTGCTCAAGTTCCTGCGCCTGCTCCAAAACAGACGAAAAAGATTTTATTGATGAACGGAACTGCACATTTGGGAGACGGAAAAGTGATTGAAAATTCTGCCATTGCATTTGAAAATGGAAAATTTACCATAGTATCTGATGCAACGGTTATTCGGCTAGATGTGTCAAAGTTTGATACTGTTATTAGTGTTTCGGGTAAACATATATATCCCGGATTTATAGCTCCTAATTCAAGATTAGGGTTGGTAGAAATAGATGCGGTAAAAGCCACCAGAGATCAAAATGAAATAGGAGAGATGAATCCAAATATCCGTTCAATCATTGCCTATAATACTGATTCAAAAATTACTCCAACAGTTCGGTTTAACGGCATTTTAATGGCTCAAATTACTCCTCAGGGCGGTTTAATATCGGGTTCATCATCCATTGTTCAATTGGACGCCTGGAACTGGGAAGATGCTTTAATCAAAGAAGATGATGGAATTCATTTGAATTGGCCGAAAATGTTTAATCAAACAGGCTGGTGGGCAGAACCGGGCGAATTTAAAAAGAACGAAAAGTATAAAGATTTTACTCAGAAAATAGATGTATTTTTTACGGAAGCTTTAGCTTATTCAAAAACAGAACCTCAGGAAAAAAACTTGAAGTATGAAGCAATGAAAAAAGTTTTTTCGGGAGAAAGAACTCTCTATATTCATTCAGACTATGTAAAAGAACTACAAGAAGCGATTAATTTCGTTAGAAAATTTAATTTAAAAAAGGTGGCTATTGTTGGCGGATATGACTCCTGGATGTTAGCTGACCAAATAAAAGAAAACAATATTTCTGTAATGTTGAGAAGAGTTCATGATTTACCTGTTCGTCCGGAAGATGATGTGAATTTACCCTATAAAATGCCAAAAATTTTATTAGATGCAGGAGTAATGATTTGTTTGGAGAATAGTGGCGATATGGAAGCAATGGGAACACGAAACCTTCCTTTTTATGCAGGAACAGCAGCAGCTTATGGTTTGTCAAAAGAGGAAGCACTAAAACTCATTACTTTAAACACAGCCACTATACTAGGAATTAATGATAATTATGGCTCAATACAAACCGGAAAATCAGCTACCTTTTTTGTGTCTGACGGAGATGCTTTAAATATGACTACTAACAATGTAGTTTTAGCCTATATAGATGGAAGAATGATTGAGCTGACTAACCATCAGCTTCAACTGTATGAGAAGTTCAAATCTAAGTGATTAACAAAAAAATAACACTAAGTATTTGTACGGAATAAAATTTGGAAGTATATTTACACTTTATTAATAATCAATGAAATACTTTTTAATAATTGCCTTCATTTTTGTTAGCTATTTTGCTAATTCACAAACACTTGTACTTGAAGGAACTTATCAAGGTAAAAATTTATACGTTCAAAACCCTTATGCTTCCTCAGGTGTAGGATTTTCTACTGTTGATGTAAAAATTAACGGTGAGGTGTTTCCCGGAGAAATTAATTCTAGTGCATTTGAAGTAGATTTCACGTATTTTGAGTTAAAAATGGGAGACCCTGTGGTAGTTTCTATTGACCACAAAGAGGAACAACCAAGACCTAAAGTATTAAATCCTGAAGTATTAAAACCTAGAAGTACATTTGATTTAGTAAAGCAGGATATTTCAAAAGATGGTACTTATACATTTACCACAACTAATGAAACTGCTAAATTACCGTTTGTGGTTCAACAGTTTAAATGGAATAAGTGGGTAACAATAGGTGAAATTGAAGGAAAAGGCACGCCAAATGAAAACACTTATGAGTTTAACGTTCCGTTACACCATGGAAGTAATAAAATAAGAGTAGTTCAGTATGATTTTGACGGTAAAAGAAAATCAACCAGAGTTCCAAGTGAAACTGCTTCTGTAAAAAGTGATTTAGCTGAAGTTAAATTATTGGAAACAGATAAAAAAATGGTAAAACTTTCTTCTGAGTCTATGTATGAAATATATGACGTTTACGGTAATCTTAATAAAAAAGGTTATGGTAGCGAAATAGACATTTCTAATTTAAATAAAGGCGTTTACTACATTAACTACGATAATAAAACAGAGCAATTTTATAAGAAGTAATCAATCCAAAAACCTTATTGGAACGTTTATTGTGTCAAGTAGTTTACTTGACATTTTTTTTTGCCAATAATTTGTAATATTGTAAAAACCTGTAATCATGAAGTCATTACTATTTTTTGTTTCTATTTTATTTTCTCTCTCTCTATTTTCATTAGACCATTCAACCTGGAATACTTTATTAAGTAAAAATGTTTCTTCATCAGGTAAGGTAAATTATAAGGCATTTAAAGCAAATCAATCTGAGTTAGACAAATATTTAAGCCACCTTAGTTCAAATGCTCCCACTAGCTCTTGGTCTTCTAATGAAAAGCTTGCTTATTGGATTAATGCTTACAATGCGTTTACCGTAAAACTTATTATTGATAATTATCCTTTAAAGAGTATTACTGATTTAGATAAACCATGGGATAAGAAGTTTATAAACATTGGCGGAAAAGAATACAGCCTTAATGATATTGAGCATAATATTTTAAGAAAAGAATTTAATGACCCTAGAATCCATTTTGGAATTGTTTGTGCTTCTTACTCATGTCCTCAACTATTAAATAAAGCTTATACTGCTAATAGTGTAAATGCTTTATTAGATATTCAGGCTAAACGCTTTATCAATGATAAAACAAGAAATGTAATTTCGCCTACCAAAGTCCAGCTCTCAGAAATTTTTAATTGGTTTAAAGATGATTTTACTAAGCAAGGCTCAATAATCGATTATATCAATAAGTATTCTGTAATTAGTGTAAATGCTGATGCAGATATCTCTTATTTAAAATACAGTTGGGCACTTAATGAGTAATTTAATTTCAATATCGCTATTTATGAGGCTTTCCTTTTTGCTTTTTATGTTCCAATCTTTACTTAGTTGCGGACAAAATAAGAGCTATGATGAAATGTTAGAAAAACTATACAAACACTCTGTTCCAACAATTCAACCAAAGCAACTAAACTCTGAATATCCTAAAAATAAGAAGATACTTATTCTTGATGCCAGAGAATATGAAGAATATAAAGTATCTCATTTAGAAAAGGCAGTGTATGTGGGGTATGATCATTTAAATTTAAAACCCATAGAAAAGGTAGATAGAGATGTTAAGGTGGTGGTGTATTGTTCGGTTGGCTACAGAAGTGAGAAAGTGGGAGAGAAGCTAAAAGAAATGGGCTTTACCGATGTTTACAACTTATATGGTGGTATTTTTGAATGGGTAAATGAAGGCTATAAAGTAGTAGATTCAAACGGAAATGAAGTAAAGCAGGTACATGCTTATAATAAAAACTGGGGCAAGTGGGTAAGCAATGAAAACTATGAAAAAGTCTATAAGTAAAGCGCTTATCATATTTATTAAAAACCCTGAAAAAGGAAAAGTTAAAACCCGACTCGCAAAAACTGAGGGCGAAGACTTCGCTTTGAGAACCTATCTAGCACTTCAACAAAAAACAAAAGAAGTTGCTTTAAAAACCAACACACAAGCTTTTCTTTTTTATTCCAATGAGATTAATACAACTGATGATTGGGATAATACTCAGTTTAAAAAGCTATTGCAACAAGGCGAGATGTTGGGAGATAAAATGAATTCAGCTTTTGAAGAAGTGCTAAGTGTTTCTGAGAAAGTAGTTATTATTGGTAGCGACTGTTATGATATTTCTGAAGAAATTATCGAAACTGCTTTTGCTAAATTGGAGGAATATGATGTGGTTTTTGGACCTGCAAACGATGGCGGCTATTACCTTTTAGGGATGAGCAAACTGCATACGGAATTGTTTGAAGGAGTTGAGTGGAGTACGGAAACAGTTCTAAAAGATTCAATAAAAAATCTGAAAGGAAAAACGTACTTTCTATTGCAAGAGTTGGTAGATATTGATACTATTGATGACTTAAAGCAAACTCAACTTTATACTATTTTAAACATATAAAATGACTAAAGAACAAATTTTTGAAACAGTTGACTTCATCAAAAGTAAAGGAGTGATTTCTCCGAAAGTGGGTATTATTTTAGGAACAGGATTGGGCGGATTAACTAAAGAAATTGTTTCCGAAATAGAAATAGAATATCATGAAATACCCAACTTTCCCATTGCAACAGTTGAGTTTCATAAAAGCAGATTGATTTATGGTAAGCTAAATGGCGTTCAGGTAATTGCTTTTCAAGGTAGATTTCACTTTTATGAAGGTTATAATATGCACCAAATTACTTTGCCTGTAAAAGTGATGAAATTATTGGGAGTTGAGAATCTTTTAGTTTCAAATGCAGCAGGAACCATGAATCCTGAATTTAAGAAGGGCGAATTAATGTTATTGACAGACCATATTAATTTACTACCTGAACATCCGTTGAGAGGAAAAAATAATGATGATTTTGGTCCAAGATTTCCTGATATGAGTGAACCTTACAGTAAAAAAATAAATAGTGAAATAGAATCTATAGCTAAAGAAAAAGGAATAACTGTTTATAAAGGCGTTTATGCGGTTGCTATGGGCCCATGTTTAGAAACCAGAGCAGAATACCGTTATTTAAGAAAAATTGGGGCAGACGCTGTAGGTATGAGTACGGTTCCTGAAATTATTGTGGCCAATCACATGGGCTTAGCTTGTTGTGCTGTTTCTGTGCTTACCGATGAGTGCGACCCGAACAACCTTCAACCTGTGGATATATCTGATATTATTGAAACGGCAGGTAAAGCAGAAGTTAAGTTAACGGCATTATTTTCTGAGTTGGTTACTAGAATATGATATAAATGTTGTTAAGCTATATTAGCATACTGTTTAATTTTCCAATTCAAAGGATTTATATTTTAAAAATACCTAAAGATGATTTTGTAAATAAATTAAAGGAAAATAATAAATTAAATGTTCTTTTTTTGGGAAAAGACTCAAATACATTTACAGCGAAATTTCTTCCAATGAAAGGTTTTGTAATAGACTTATTAAATTTGAAAGGAGAAATAAAAAGTGAGGATTTCAATAGCATACAAATTACAGTAAGCTTTTTTGGGACAGGGCTACTTTTTCTATTTATGATTATCTATTCCTTTATTTGCTTTTCAGCATTTATTGTTCTATTTAAGAACCAATTAGATTATATTTTTTTCTTCTCATTACTAGCTTTTTACCTGTTTACATGTATTGTTGTTGCATCAGAACTACGAAAGAGAATATTATATTTTCAAAATGTAATTAATGCTTTTTAGTCTCAAGCTTTAGTCTAATTAGCATTATCCCAAAAATAACCCAGGTAGTAATTAAAATAAGCCCACCAATTGGAGTTATGGGGCCAATTATGCTATTCATTTCTTGTAAGCCGTAAATTTCTGAAGTACTTAAAAAGTAAATAGAGCCACTAAAGAAAATTAGCCCTGTTACAAAAAGCCTGAATAAAATAGTAAGCTGTTTTTTAGTGAGTACTTTTCCAAAAAAGGAAAGAATAAGCAAACCCAATCCGTGATAAATATGGTAGTCAACTGCTGTTTCAAAACTATTTAATTGTTCAGCAGAAATTAACTTCTCTAAAGCATGTGCTGCCATCGCACCTAAAACAATGCCTAGGACTAAAATAAAACAAGCGTATGCAGCAATTTTAGTATTCAAAACTAAACGAACTTTTCGCCTTTGTCAATCTTTACATCTTGAACAAATTGTTTGATTTTTTGCTCATCCGATTTTTTACAAATTAACAAGGTGTTATTGGCTTCAACTACTATGTAATCGTCTAAACCCTGAATAACAACCAGTTTATCTTTAGGAACATTTATCATACAATTAGTTGTATCATACAACATAACATGCTTCCCCACTTTTGCATTTTCCTTGTCGTCATGTTTAAGATGAGTATAAACAGAGCCCCAGGTACCTAAATCGCTCCAGCCAATGTCAACATTCATGACATAAACATTGTCGGCTTTCTCCATAATACCGTAGTCAATAGAAATATCTTTACAAGTAGAATAGGCTTTTTCAATAAACTCTGTTTCTTTATCGGTATTGTAAAATTCTTCGCCTTCAGCAAATATGGCTGTGGTATTGGGTAAGTGATTTTCAAACGCCTTTGATATACTTTTAATATTCCAAATAAACATACCCGAATTCCAGCTAAACTCTCCACTTTCAATAAACTTAATAGCTAATTCATGGTTGGGCTTTTCAGTAAATGTTTTTACTTTTTTCAACTCATCATCATTATTAATAAACTGAATATAGCCATAACCTGTATCAGGTCTGGTGGGAGTAATACCCATTGTGATTAATGCATCATTATTGCTTGCAAAGTCAAAACATTTTTGAACGGCATCAGCAAACACATCTTCTTTAATAATTAAGTGGTCGGCTGGTGCAACTAATATATTCGCATCAGGGTTGAGCTTTTTTATTTTATGGTTGGCATAAGCAATGCAAGGTGCTGTATTTCTTCTGCTAGGTTCACAAATTACTTGTTGTTCGGTAATATCGGTCAGTTGTTCAAGCGTTAGTTGTTTGTATAACGTATTGGTAACGATGTAAACATTTTCTTTAGGAACAATGCGGGTAACCCTCTCAAAAGTTTGCTGGATGAGCGTTTTTCCCGTACCTAAAAAGTCAAGGAATTGTTTGGGTTTATCGGTACGACTCATTGGCCAAAATCTACTGCCAATTCCTCCGGCCATTATCACACAATAATTATTGCTATTCATGCTGCGAATGTATGAAACAGAAGCGGGTTTTTAGCTATAATAGCTAATTAAAACATTAAAATTAATGTTATGCTAACGGTAAGATAAGATTAAGAAAGCTTTTCTAAAGCTGCTTTAATTCTGGCAAGAATTCCTTCAATATCTTCAGTTTTAAGTGTGCCAACTGAAACTCTGTACCATTCGCTCTTTCTGGAGTCGCCAAAAGCATAGAAAGGCACAATGCCAACCTTAGCTTCATTGATAAGATAAATAGCTGCTTGTTCAGCATCTTCCAATACTTCTCCTTCTTCCGTTTTTTTACCGTTTATTGAAATCTTAACGGTTAAATACATAGCTGCTTGTGGTTCGATAGAATCTACCGGAAATCCTTCTTCTTTTAATGCCTGAATACCTTTATGTAAAGTGTTCAGTCTTTCATAAATAGCAGATTTAAAACTGTATAAATAATCCGAAATGGCATCATCTTCATTTAGGAATTGAGCACATGCAACTTGTTCCGCTTTAGGAGCCCATGCACCAATATGTCCTAAAATAGCTTTCATTTTATTCATTATTTTTTCAGGACCAAATGCCCAACCCACTCTAACACCGGTTGCCGCAAAAACTTTAGAAATTCCATCAATGTAAATCGTATAGTTTTTCATTTCTGGGCATAAGTTTACAGGGTCGAAATGCTGTGTTAAGTTATGTGTTAATCCCCAATAAATGTGGTCGTACATTAAATAAACAGGCTTTCTTAAATCACCTCTTCTTTTGTTCTCTTCTAAAATCAGGTAACATATTTTTTGTAATTCATCAGAAGAAAAAACAGTGCCTGTTGGATTAAGTGGAGAACATAACGATACTAAATGAGCTTCACCTAAATGTTTTTTAATGTCCTCAGCAGTTGGCATAAAATTGTTTTCTGCTTTGGTAGATATTTCAATTTTTTGTGCATCACTTAAATACGTGTAGTGATTGTTGTTCCATGACGGAATAGGATAAATAACTTTCTCGTCTTTATTTAAAATAGTTTGATAGGTAGCATAAATTAACGGACGTGCACCACCGGCTATTAAAATTTGGTCTTCGCTATACTCTAAAGAAAGTCTAGTTATTAAATATCTTGATACAGCTTTTCTTAAATCTAAAATACCATTTGCAGTAGGGTAATTGGTTTGATTGTTTTGATAAGCCTCAATAATTTTTTCTTTCAGTAAAGTGGGTATCGGAAAAATTTCAGGATTAAAATCACCAATGGTTAGATTATCAATTTTTTCACCTAGGCGAATTTTTTCATTGATTTCATTTCCAAGTTTAATGATTTCCGAACCTACTAAATTCTGCGCTTTGTCAGCAATTTTTTGGTTTACGTAAGGTGGAACTATGGCAACATCTATCATCTTAAGTTGGGTTTTGGTAAAAATTGAATTGCGAATTTATTAATACCAATTCCGATAGACTAATTTTTCAATTTTTACTTTTCAACATGTTTTACAATTTCGGTAGTTGAATGTTGAAAGTGAAAAAAATAATTTATGATTTTGAAGGAGTAAAATGTACTGCGGCAAGCTCTGAATCTTTCTTGAAAATAACCGAAGCAGTTTTTTTTCTTTTTTTACCCCATGTAGGACAATCACCGCATTTGTTTTTTTTACGCAGAAAACATCCGCTAAAAAGAAGGCTGGTAGATAGTAATAATATAAGGGTTCTTATTTTCATTGAGGATTTAAAGTTACGCTAAATATCTTATTTTTACACGAAATTAAACCAAAAAAATTGTGTTCTACCACATAGGAAGATACTTTATGTTAATGATTCGGGTGTTTAGCAAGCCCGATAAAATTCGTATTTTCTTCAAACAATTGATTGATGAAATATACAGTTTGGGTTTAGGTTCTTTAGGTATCATTTCCATTATTTCTGTGTTTATGGGAGCGGTAATTGTAATACAAACCGCATCTAATATTGATAGTCCGTTGTTGCCTTTATATACGGTTGGTTTTACTGCACGGCAATCTATTATTTTAGAGTTTTCTCCTACCATTATTGCACTA
>JAUHYR010000112.1 GCA_030426475.1 Bacteroidia bacterium | reverse complement strand
GGAGAGGTTGAACCCTGTCACTCTCCATCTGAACCCTGTCACCTTGCATCTGAATGCTGTCACCCGCCATCTGAGTCCTGTTACTCTCCATCTGAACCCTGTCACTCGCCATCTGAACGCAGTCACTTGCAATCTGAACGCAGACACCTGTCATCTGAACGCTGACACCTGCCATCTGAAGCCCGACACCTGCCATCTGAACACTGAACACTGCATTCTGAACACTCTTCCAATATTTTTCCCCACCTTGCGTTAAATAAAGTACAAGCAACACAAGCTCCGCATGAACTATCAGGTGTATGTAATAGAACTCTCCAAAAAAGTGTTTACCGAAAACGCCAAATTTCGGCAGGCCAACCCGCAATTCAATGGTGTACTGGAGTGCTTATACGTAGGCATGACCAGCAAACCCCTCAAAGAGCGTTTGCAGCAACACCTCACCGGCTACCGCAACCAAAAAGGACACAAACTATCCGCCAACATAGTGCAGAAATACGGCCGCTACCTGCGCCCCAGCCTGTACAACCACATCAATATCCATAAAATGACAAGGCAACAAGCCCTGCAAATGGAAGAAAAGCTCGCACTCGATTTACGCAGGCAAGGCTATGCCGTTTGGTTCAACTAATCATTTAAACTGCAAAAAAACAAAAAGCCCTTACAAAATGTAAGAGCCTTTCTGTGCTTAAAGCCTTGCGGAGAGAGGGGGATTCGAACCCCCGGTACCAGTTTCCCAGTACGACAGTTTAGCAAACTGTTGGTTTCAGCCACTCACCCACCTCTCCAATGGGACGCAAATGTAAAAATACCTTTTAAATTAGAAAACAACTAAAGCAAGTTTCACGTATTTTTTTATTAATTTCGGCTTTTCTTAAAAACTAGGGTATAATGAGGGTAATATTAGTGGGAGCCATACTCCTAACGGTTAATCTTTTCGCACAAAACAATACAGACCAAAGCAAATTCAGGCAAATGTATGACCTTTTGCCTACTCCAAACGTATATCGTAACGCTGCCGGAGCACCCGGTCATGAATACTATCAGCAAAAAGCCAATTACGACATAGCGGTCGAAATAGATGATGAAAAGCAAACCCTGAAAGGAAGCGAAACAGTTACGTATATCAACAATTCACCCGATGCACTGGAATACATTTGGGTACAATTAGACCAAAACGTAAGAGCCAAAGACTCTGACACCTATAAAACACAAACAGGCGCCATTGACAAAGAAAAGGGCGTACAAATGGAAACCCTGAAACGCCTTCACATTGACTTTGACGGAGGATTTAAAATACAAAAAGTAACAGATGCTTCGGGTAAGGCATTACCTTATACCATCAACAAAACCATGATGCGCATAGACCTGCCCAAACCATTGGCATCAAAATCCTCTTTTAGCTTTAAAGTAGAATGGTGGTACAACATCAATGATAGAATAGCCATTGGCGGAAGAAGCGGGTACGAATACTTTCCTGAAGATGATAATTACCTGTATACCATTGCACAGTTCTTTCCAAGAATGTGTGTTTACAACGATGTAGAAGGATGGCAAAACAAACAATTCCTTGGAAGAGGAGAATTTACACTACCATTTGGCGATTACAAAGTTTCCATCACCGTTCCCGATGACCACATTGTAGCTGCCACAGGAACACTTCAAAATTCTTCATCGGTATTAACTTCTGCACAAAAAGACCGTTTCAAAAAAGCAAACAGCTCGTATGAAGAACCTGTCATTATTGCCACACAAGAAGAAGCGGAGAAAAGAGAAAAGACAAAATCGAAAACCAAAAAGACCTGGACGTTTCAGGCCACTAACGTAAGAGACTTTGCCTTTGCCTCTTCTCGTAAATTTATATGGGATGCCATGGCAGTAAAAGTGGGTGGCAAAAATGTATTGGCCATGAGCTACTATCCTAAAGAAGGAAATCCGCTTTGGGAAAAGTACTCTACCAAAGTGGTAGCACACACCATTAAAACCTATTCAAAATACACCGTAGATTATCCTTACCCGGTAGCTATCTCGGTACATGCCGATTATATTGGCATGGAATACCCTATGATTTGCTTCAATTACGGAAGACCCGAAAAAGACGGTACCTATACCGAAAGGTTAAAGTACGGAATGATTGGTGTAATCATCCATGAAGTAGGACACAACTTCTTCCCTATGATTATCAATTCAGATGAAAGACAATGGACATGGATGGACGAAGGCTTAAACACTTTTGTACAATACCTCACCGAACAAGAATGGGAAAGAGGATATCCTTCAAGAAGAGGTCCCGCATTTAAAATTGTAGATTACATGAAAGGAGATAAAGACTTCATCGCTCCTATCATGACGAACTCAGAATCTATCTTCCAGTTCGGAAACAATGCTTACGGAAAACCTGCAACTGCACTAAACATTTTAAGAGAAACCGTTCTGGGCAGAGAATTATTCGACTATGCGTTTAAAACCTATTCCGAAAGATGGAAATTCAAGCACCCTTCACCCGCAGATTTCTTCAGAACAATGGAAGATGCATCGGGCACAGACTTAGACTGGTTCTGGAGAGGTTGGTTTTTTACCAACGACCATGTAGATATTTCTATAGAGGACGTAAAATGGTACAAAGCCAACACATTCGATCCTAAAAAGGATTTTCCGGCTAAACAAATGGAGGAAACAAAAGACGAAAACAAGTTTATTGGAAACAAAAGAAACAAAACCGAAATCAAAGAAACCTATAACGAAAAAGATCCGAAAGTAAACGACTTCTACAACACCTGGAACAGATACGAAGTTACTGTATTAGATGAAGAAGATTACAAATTCAAAATAAGTGACTTTGATGAAGGCGAACAAGCCATCCTAAACGGAGATTACAACTACTATGAAGTAAGCTTTGAGAACAAAGGCGGATTAGTAATGCCTCTAATTTTGTTGTTTGAATACACTGACGGAACAGAAGAAGAAATTAGAATTCCGGCAGAGATATGGCGTCAAAACAACGACTATATTTCTAAAGTATTTGTTACTAAAAAAATAGTAAAGCAAATTACACTTGACCCCTATTTAGAAACTGCCGATACCGAAACGTTCGACAACCATTGGCCAAGAGTTTCAGAGCCGTCAAGATTTGACGTTTTCAAAAACAATTACGAGCCTGAAAATCCGATGCAGCGTAAAAAAAGAGCTGACGAAAAGAAAAAATAAGTGAATAATAAAAGCTACATACCGTTTTTTACTCTAATAATTAGCGGTATTCTTTTTTTAAACTTTACTACACTTCCTTCTGACATCATTCTAAACGAAAATGAAGAATCTAACAAACATGATTTTCATGTTTCCATTATTGATGTTAATCACAACCTAGAAAAAAACACAATAGAGGTAAGCTTAAAAGTATTTATTGACGATTTGGAAAAAGCACTCACCGAAGAAGACAAAGCCCCCACCCTATTTCTAAACACAAAAAAAGAAAACCAAAAAGGAGACACCTACATAAAAGCCTATTTGAAGAAACATTTTAAAATAACGATAGACGGAGAAGTAGCAACTGGCAATTATTTAGGTAAAGAATACGAAAACGATGTGTGCTGGATGTATGTAGAATACACCAACATTAAAAAGCCGAAAAGCATCAGCATACAAAATAGTATGTTATTAGAAACTTATTCCGATCAGGCGAATATTATTCACTTTAAATCAGGAACTACAAAGCACAGTAAAGCACTACAGTCTCAGGATTTCACAATGTCATTTAATTTATAAGATAATTAACATAAGTTCGTTAACTAAAAGGCATAATTTCTGTAAATTTTCTTTCTATTTTAGTTAACATCGTAGGCTGTAATGAAAACAAAAATTAAAACACTTTTAGCCGCAATAATACTTAGCATAACTGCATTTGCGCAGTGTAATGAATTTAACAAAGAGTTAGAAGAAGTAAGAAAAGACGCTTACTATATAGATTTTATTCAGTTCTACAAACCAAAACTGCTAGACTTTTCTCCTCAAAAATTAAAACCGTTTTACGAAAAACATAAACTAACTTTCTTACCAAAATTAGAAGAACGAATTAACTTTTTATCTACACAAAAATTTGGTGAATTAGCATACCTATATGCGGTACACAAAAACAATAAATCAGAAATTGAAAAATATTTAACGCAAAAAAACTTACCCAACTATCTATCTGTTTTAGTTCCTTCCCTAAGTGCCTACAACAATTTACATATAAGTAAAGATGGTAAAGCAGGTTACTGGCAACTTTCTTATCCCGTTGCATCAAAATACGGACTCACACAATCCATTTCAGTAGATTCAAGAAAAAATACTTCGCTTGCCATGGTTTCGGAAGTAGCCGCAAA
This sequence comes from Bacteroidia bacterium, assembly GCA_030426475.1. GTDB lineage: Bacteria > Bacteroidota > Bacteroidia > Flavobacteriales_E > Vicingaceae > CALALS01. Next base: position 3,511 of record JAUHYR010000112.1, on the reverse strand, counting down.
ATACCTTAGCGACTTAAATAAAAATTACAAGAATCTTGACTTGGTGGCAGCCTACATTTTTAATCCGGCAGCTTACAATAGAGCCAAGTTAAGAAGCAACAACCCTAAAGACTTTACAGAAGTGGAGAAGTACATTGAAGAATGTGACAAACAAAAACTGTACGACTTTATGGCAATGCTTTACATTTTCTCAGAGCTGGAAAAAATAGATAGCGAAATACCGCTTGCTAAAATTAAACCAAATGTTTTCCCGGCTGTGTTAATCGAAAAACCATTAAGAGTTGAAGCCATTGTAAAGGTTTGCAACATTACACAAAAAGAAATAGAAACGTACAATCCTATTTTATACGGACGAACCTTACCCGCTTATTTTTCATTTCATTTACCCAAAGAAAAACTGGAAGCATTTAACAACTTAAAAGACAGCGCTTACAAATATCAAGACTCAGTACTAAACAAAAAAGCAGTACCGGTTGACAGAATTGTGTTTAGTTCAACTAATGACGATATAGCTGCTGCAGACGTTCCTGAAAACAAAGCAAAAGTAGTTTACACTGTAAAGTCAGGTGACAACCTTGGTTTTATAGCAGAAAAATTTGACACTAGAGTTAGCAAGCTTCAATATTGGAATGGAATCAGAGGAACAAGAATTAATGTAGGACAAAAACTTGATGTGTACGTTCCAAAATCAAAAAAAGACTATTATCAAAAAGTAGCAAGAGGCGGTTACGTTGCTAAAAACAACAATGAAGAAAAATCAAACACCAATAACAACACGCCTGAGCCAAAAGAAATAAATGCAAAAGGAACATTAACTAACTACACCGTAAAAAATGGAGACTCACTTTACTCTATTGCCAAACAATTTCCCGGAGTTTCCGCACAAAACATCATGGATTATAACGGTATTGACGCAAACATTAAACCCGGACAAGTCATCAAAATACCTAAATTTTAATCATCAACTATGAAACCCATTCAAACATTAGTTTTTTTATTGGTTTGCCTCTTAGGAATAGGAGTTATTTCATGGACGTTCCCTAAAGATGGTATTGCCATTAATGATGACTTTAAGTTACAGTTTGTAACACTAGATGAGCTTTTCTTTAATGAAGAAAAAGAGGAAAAAGATTTATCAAACATTCTTTCTATTATAGAAAGCGAAACAAAAGACAAAAAGATTGAAGTAGATAGCAATGCAATAAAAGCAAAAGAACAGGCTATTAGAGATTCCATTCAAAAGGCAAACCTTAAACTTCATTATAAAGACAACAATAAATCCATATTGAATTCATTTTTTGCTGCTTTAGATAAAGTAAAAGCGGAAGGTGGCAAAATAAGAGTCATGCACTACGGAGATTCACAAATTGAGGGCGACCGTATGACATCATTATTCAGAAACAGATGGCAAAACACATTTGGTGGTAGTGGCCCTGGATTAGTTGCTCCCGTTCCATTAGTTACCGCATCAAGCATTCGCCAAGAGTTTGGAGATGAATGGAAAAGATACACGCTTTACGGTGCAAGAGACACTACCGTGAAACATAATAGGTACGGATTACTTGCCGGCTTTGGAAGATTTGCTCCGGTAAATGCTTTTGAAAAAGATACGATGTACTCCGGCAAACTAACTTTTAAAAAATCATACATAGGATATAAAAACACACAAAACTTTAGTAAGTGTAGAATATTTTACGGCTACAACAAAGCAGAAGTAACCTGCGAAGTGTACCATGGAGAAAATTTAGTTTCTACATACAAGCTCCCTGCAAATAATTCTAACCAAACCTTAGACATTAATTTTGGAGCAGTGCCAAATGAATTTTCGTTTGTCTTTAAAGGAAAAGACAGCCCTGATTTTTACGGTATTTCATTTGAAAGCAATAGTGGTGTAATTGTAGATAATATTGCCTTAAGAGGAAGTGCCGGAACCATTTTTGGTAAAATAGATAAGTCATTACTTCAAGCTCAGTACGATAAATTAAATGTAAAACTTTTAATCCTTCAATTTGGAGGAAATGTAATTCCACACATCAAGTCAGATAAAAAAGCTGAAGACTATGCAAAATGGTTCGCTTCACAAATCTATCGTTTAAAAGGCATGAACCCTAACGCATCGGTAATTGTTATTGGGCCATCAGATATGTCGGTAAAAGAAAAAAACGAATACGTTACACAACCCTATTTAGAAAAAGTAAGGGATGAGTTAAAGAAAGCTTCTCTGGACGCAGGTTGTGCCTACTTTGACATATATGAAGCAATGGGTGGTAAAAACTCCATGCCGCTATGGGTAAATGCTGAACCAAGTCTAGCAGCACCTGATTATATTCACTTTAGCCAGAAAGGCGCACAAAAAATGGCTGAATTGGTTTACAAAGCAATTGAAGACGATTACAAAGAATACAAAGCAAAGAAATTATGAGTTACAGATTAGTTAGTAAAATATGTAGGGAGTTGATTAGTGATTGGATTAGAAAATCTATTTACACTACAATACTTCTAACTTTTTTCTTTCAAATTTTAACTTTTAACTCGCAAGCTCAGCCCAACTATCCTCACGAGCTACCTTATTACCCTTTTATACACTACGCAAGTAACAATATCCAGTTTTTTGGAGACAGTAGCGCCTTTGATAAACTGTATGCAAAATTTGATGATATTATTTTTCAGGGAAAAGGAAAAGTAAACATGGTTCACATTGGCGGTTCTCACATTCAGGCCGATATTTGGAGTGAACGAATGAGAGAAAGATTACAAAAATTTAGCACCGGAAATAACGGAGGAAGAGGCTTTATCTTTCCTTACAAAATTGCTAAAACCAATAACCCATACAACTATATAGCTTCTTATGATGGGGATTGGGAATTTTGCAAAAACACATTAAGAGACAGAAATTGCAATTTAGGTTTATCAGGAATTGCAGTAACTACATTTGACACCACTTCACACATCAACATCTCATTCAGAGAAGAAGTAGGTGGAATACCTTATGCAAAATACGATGTAAAAAAAGTGAAAGTCTTTCATGATTTCGACAGTACACAATTTGAAGTAAAACTATTCAATGACTCACAAGCAGTTGCTGTACATAATGATTCATTAGGTTATACAGAGTTTATTTTATCCAACCCAATTAATAAAATTGAATTAGAAATATATAGAACAGACACCAACCAGACAAGTTTTACACTTTACGGAATTACACTTGAAACAGAAGACCCTGGATTTGTTTATAATGCAATAGGTGTAAACGGAGCAAGCACCACTTCGTACTTACGTTGTAAACAATTGGCACAACACATTAGTGTTTTACAACCGGATTTAGTAGTCTTTTCAATAGGTATAAATGATGCTTACGACACCGACTTTAATGAAAAACTATACTTTAAAAACTACTCTCAACTTATTGATGAAATAAAAGCACTATGTCCAAATGTTCACTTCTTACTAACCACAAATAACGACAGTTACTATAAAAGAAGATGGCCAAACAAAAATGCCTATCAGGTAA
>JAUHYR010000111.1 GCA_030426475.1 Bacteroidia bacterium | reverse complement strand
ACCACCACCACCTGCTCCATCTTGTCCCCTTAATGTAAAAGAAGAACCTGAATCATCTGTATCAGTTGCAGTTGCCCCATTTACATTAATACTTCCCGACCCTGAAACAGTTCCATAAGTTTGTAAGAAAACTAGTCCGCCACCATTAGCTCCGGCTGTCCCATCTCCGTCATTTTGGTCTCCTGCGCCACCTCCAGCACCCATAAAAATTCTTCCGGTTGAATAGTCTAATGGCCTACCTCCTTTACCACCAATATTTCTTCTATTGTCACCAGTCCAATTAGTATTTCCAGGCCCCTCAATTGTAGCATCTCTATTACTACTTGACCATGAATATCCACCCCTTCCTCCACCGGATGCAGACCAAGTCACAGACCCAAAACCACCAAACTCCAAATTCCAGGCGGTTACCCACCCAGGGTTAGATATATCAGGGTTTCCCCTTCCCGACTTCCAATTATTTAAAATCCCTGCGTTTCCCCCACCGCCACCTCCTGCATTGTGAGCAGTTCCACCACCACCGCCATTTGCAGGGGCCCCCATACAATACCTACCTAAATATTTTGCATAATCAATTGCACTTCCTCCCACTCCTTCTCCTTTTTCAGCACCTTCATTGTCAGCAGGAGCAGCATAAAATCCACCACCAATGAGAGAGTTGGGATCTAAAGCCCCACCTCTAAATCCTTGCCCATTAACATTAATTTGTCCATTTATAGTTGTGTTTCCTAATACTTCAATAGCAACAACACCTCCAACCGATCCATTCCAAGGTTGAGCTTGAATATTACCCGCTCCATTAATAGTTAAAGAAGCGTATCTTGGAACTCTAATTACTTGAACTTTTCCGGTATCTGTGTATGAATTGCTTAAGGGGCAACTTAAATTAATAGTGGAGTTATTAGGCACAGATAAAACTTCAACGAATTCATAACGACCACAATTATTATAATTTAATATTGTGCCCCAGGTAGTATCATTAGGTTCTGAACGGTTAATAAAAGGAGTGGCATTCGTTAATACTCCTTGCATTTGAATAATCATTAATAAATCACCCTGAGCTAGATTCCCGGAAAATCTAGTATTTGTATTCAAACCACTATTAGCTACGGTTATAGACGTTGCGCCAGCATTAGCCGAATTTGACAGACTGGTATACTCATTTACAATAACAGTTGCGCTAATATTAGGATTTGCCATTTTACCCCTCTGAGCAAATGAAGTAAAAACAAAAAATAAAGCAATTAATGATAATGCTATTCGATACATCCCTAGTAATTTAATGTGGAAAATTAAGATTTATATTTACTTTTTGAAAGTAAATAATGGATTTATTTGGATTTCTAAATTAAAATATGGCGTTTAAGAATTAAGATGAATTAACTCCTTTGGAATATTTATTATTACCTCTTTACTTTTGTCATCAATATTAATAATAGATTCTTCATTAATTGGAATCAAAATTTCAGAAGTTTCATTCTTAACTTCAATTAATTTATTTCCGGAGAAATTAAGTAATTGACTCACTTTTCCTAAATAACCTTGGTCTTTATCAATAACCGAATACCCTTCGATTGAATAAAGCTCATTAGAAAAGTTATCCGAAAGCAAGTTTTTAGGAAGAAAAGTCTTTCTATTCAATAGATAATCAACACTTTCTAAACTTCCGTAATCAAGAAAAGAAAGCAGAAGTTGTTTAGTATTTTTCTCTCTAATAGTATCAATAAAAAAAGGAACCAATACTTCTTCATTTTCTGGCATTTGAAGAAATATTGATTCCTGTTGAAATATTGTGTCAATAAATGACTCCTCTTGAACTGAAAGGACTAATTCACCTTGAGTACCATGAGTTCTTGAAATTACACCAATCTGAATGCAATCTTCAAGGTTCATGAAATCAGTAATTATTCAGCAGATTTAGCCTCTTCTCCTTCGTTGGTTTCAGGAGTAGCTTCTGCTTTAGGCTCATCTTCTTTTTTCTCTTCTTCAGGAGCAGGAGTGGCTTCGGCTGTCTCAGATGCAGAATCCTCAACTACAGGAACTTCAGCCTCAGCTGTTGGTTCAGTAGCTACTTCTTCAGGCTGAGAAGCTGCGGCTAATTTTGCAGAAATTTCAGCAGCACGCTTTTCATTTGCAGCTTTTTCGGCAGCTAGTTTTTCAGCCGCTGATTGGTTTGAAGCTTCAGTTAGTTTAGCAACTTTAGCATCAATTTTATCAGTTTTGCTTTTTAACCATTCATCAAACTTTTTATCAGCTTGTTCTTGTGTTAATGCTCCTTTTTTCACACCTCCTAAAAGATGTTTTTTATAAAGTACTCCTTTATATGAAAGGATTGCTCTAGCTGTATCTGTTGGTTGAGCACCTTTGTTAAGCCAATTAATGGCGCTATCAAAGTTAATATCTATAGTTGCAGGGTTTGAGACCGGGTTGTAAGTGCCTAATTTTTCTATGTACTTCCCATCCCGTGGGGCTCTACTGTCCGCAACTACAATGTGAAAGAAAGCAGCTTTCTTCTTTCCGTGACGTTGTAGTCTAATTTTTGCAGGCATAAATTTTAATTTAAATTGTTAAAAGGGCGGCAAAGATGATGTTTTTTTTTGTTATTGGGAAATAATTTATTGATTTTTTGAAGGATATCGTCCAAGATAATTGTAAATTCCATTAGAATATAGTTTATAATCATACTTTTCTAGATAACCATGAGGTTGGTAAAATGGATTGAAAGCTTTAGCTAACCAATTGTAAAATGCTCTATCTGCAACTATCTTAAAATTATTATAAATAGGTTTGCCAGATGTTTTTAAACCTAATTGAGCAACTAAATTATTATAGGAGTTAACATTTAAATATACTGTGCAGAGAGGGTCTGCATAAACTACATCAAATTCATTGTCATTTAATATTACATGTTTGTGAAACTGTTCGTATTCAGGGCGATTAAGCATCACGATGTATTCAAAATTATCGTATTGCTTAAGGTATTGCCAAAGAGTTATACCATCATTTACTAATACATCAGGCTGATGATAACAATTTAAAACATTATCAAAGATTTGCTGATTAAATACATCCAAATCTCTTAAATCAATATATGTTTTAAATTCCGGTTGAAGCTTCCAAAGCAAATAGGACGACACCATATAATCTGTAAAAGCTTTTCCTTTTATATTATTGGACTGAATAAACCTTGCAGCATTTATTGGGTTTTTTGAATAGTCTATTTCCCAACCATAGCGCTCATTAGGATAAAACGTTTCATAAAATTTATTTGAAACTATAAATACATAAAGCAAAAAAGAAACTGATATTAGAACTAAATTACTTTTTGCTTTGAATAATTTCATATTACCAAGCGTAATATATAATAAGGGTGATGATGCTATTAAAAACAAAGGAATGTTTCTTTCGGACTTTAAGCTTAAATAGTAAAAGGCAAAAAAGGATAACACTAAAAACAAGTTTTCGGAATTATACTGAATAACTTTCTTAAAGCTAAGTGAGAATATGTTGAAAAACTTGAATTTAAACAATACCAATAAAAATACAATTAGTGCAATAAATGCATGTATCTTCCAGTAGGATTTACTGGAAAAAGAAAGTAATTCGGTTGTGTAATTATTTTCACTTAATTGAGAAAATATTTCAAAAGGTTGACTCATCATTTTAAAACCAAGAGGATGAATGGCTACTACAAATATTGAAGAGATAAATACATACAAGAGGTGCTTAATATTTATGTTTTTCTTATTTAACTTCTTTTCAAGAAAAGTACTAAACAAATATATTATCTGAATTGCTAGTCCTATACCGTACCCTTCATGGGTGTTAGCCCAAAGTAACTGCAATGGAACTAAAAGGTAGATTACCTTATCATTCTTATGGAAATTTCTTACTAAAATAAAGAAGTAAATTGCTGTGAATAAATAGCTAAACATTTCAGGCCTAGTATTAAAACGAAATGAAGAACCAACAACTAATATTAAAAGAGTAATTACCTCTGCATAGATATTGACTGAATACTGCCTAAATATTTTAATCAGAAAAAGTAAAATAAGAAATACTACTATTATCTGCAAAAAGATAAGAGCCTCAATACCTCCCAATTTAGTAAAAAGGGCAAAAACGACTTCACTTCCCCACTTTACGTTATTCCATGGTTCACCATCAAAAGTAAAAGAAAAAACATCTGTTGTCGGAATTTTACCATTTTCCAGTATCCACTCTCCTGCCCTAATTTGCCAAAATATATCGGGCTCGTTTATATTTTTAATACAAAGAACAAGAGCCACTAAAAAAAGCCCAATTAATAGAAAACTACTTTTTTTCAATCTCAGTTTCATTAAAATATTGAAGCGCCAGTTCATAAGACTTTAATCCAAATCCGGCAATCACTCCAATGCAGTTTTTAGATAGTAAAGAAATATGACGAAACTCTTCTCGTGCATATATATTTGAAATATGAACTTCTACAACGGGTGTTTCAATAGATGAAATGGCATCTGCTATACTAACTGAGGTATGACTATAACCTCCTGCATTTATTATAATTCCATTATATGAAAACCCCACTTTATGAAGTTTATCAATAATTTCTCCTTCTATATTACTCTGAAAGTACTCTATAGATAAGTTTGGAAAACATTTACTAAGCTCATCAAGATAAGTTTCAAAATCTTTTGTTCCATAGATACTTGTTTGTCGCTTACCCAACAAATTCAAATTTGGTCCATTGATAATTATATACTTCATAAGTTAAGGCAATGCACAAATTTATACTTTTGTGAAGAATGACATGGGATATATATATAAAAGGATTTCTTTCCTATTTAAAATTGGAGCGGTCATTATCAAAAAACTCAATAGAAGCTTATAAAAATGATATAAAAAAGCTTGTTGATTATTTAAAGGAACAAAAAACAGAGGTTTCTCCCGCAAAAATAACCCAAAAGGATTTAGTCAGTTTTATTGAAAGTTTTTCAGAAAAAGGACTTAGCGCTAGATCACAAGCCAGATGCTTAAGTGGGATTAAAACATTTTTTAAGTATTTATTGTTAGAAGATGTAATAAAAGAGAGCCCGGCAGAATTACTTGAAACCCCAAAAATTGGAAGAAAACTACCCGAAGTGCTTAGCACAGATGAAATTGATGAAATTCAAAGTGTTATTGATTTAAGTAAGTCTGACGGACATAGAAACAAATCAATAATAGAAACACTTTATTCGTGCGGATTACGAGTGTCTGAATTAATTGATTTAAGAATTTCAAATCTCTACTTTAATGAAGGCTATATCAGAGTTATTGGAAAAGGAAATAAAGAAAGACTAGTCCCACTTGGCAAAAAAGCTGAAAAGGAGATGAAACTTTATATTTCCAGTACAAGAAATCATCAGAATATACAAAAAGGGCATGAAGACTTTTTATATTTAAATAGAAACGGTAGTAAGCTAACCAGAGTAATGATTTTTACACTAGTCAAAAAGTTAGTAGAAAAAGTAGGTATAAAAAAGAATATATCTCCTCACTCCTTCCGACACTCCTTTGCTTCACATTTAGTGGCAGGCGGAGCTGACTTAAGAGCAGTGCAGGAAATGTTAGGGCATGAATCAATTCTAACTACAGAAATTTATACTCACCTTGAAAATCAATTTTTAAAAGATAATATCTTAAAGTATCATCCCAGAAATAAATAATATTGTATCTTTCAAACTACATTCTATTTTTTGAGAAAACTATTTACATACAAAATCTTTCTCTTAGCCCTACTTAGTTTTGTTTATAGTGCTACAAAAGCCAATGGATATGACGAAATAAAAACAGTAAAGGGTGAAGCAGAGTTTTACTGGAAACAGCTATTAACTCCGGAAAACATAGATTCAAACAGAGCCAACTCAATTAAAGTAAGCATTCCCAGTTCATGGACAAACTATGTACTTCAATCCGGAGAAAAACCAAAAAAAGAAGGATATGGCACCTATCGCTTTTGGATTGAAACAGATCAAGAAAATCAAAGTTTGGTGATACCCAAATTATGGTCTGCGAGTAAGGTCTGGGTAAATGGTGAAATGGTAAGTAAAAGAGGGGAAATCAGTAAAACCCAAAAGACAAAACCTATGATGGTTGAGGATGTTGTTCCTCTTCCGAAATCATCTAAATATGAAGTGATAGTACAGGTTTCTAACGAAGTTTTATTTAACGGTGGAATTGTAAAACCCTTTAAAATTGGTTTTACCGGTTCTATTCTTAAAAAAGAAAAGGTAAACAATATTAAAGAGCTTTTGTGGATAGGAGCCATTTTAATTATGAGCTTTTATCATTTCATTATCTTTATTTTTCGGAGGAGCAACCAACCTGCTTTATTCTTCGGAATATTTTGTCTTTTAATTGTATTAAAACTAGTCTCTTTTGGAGAAAACTATATCTACCAATACTTAAAGCTTGAAGCCGGATTGTCATTTAACTGGCAAAGCAAAATATATTACCTATCCAGTTTTATGTTATTTCCGATAGGGTTGTTGTATATCAAATCACTCTATGTAGAAAATTCTAAGAATAGAGTTATCAAGTGGTTTAGTATTATTTCGTTTGCATACGGAGTATTTATCCTATTAACCAACGTAATGCTATTCACCAGTACACTTCGGTACTTTCAAATAGTAATAGCATTAGGTATTATTTATATTATTTATCTATTATTTAAAGCAAGTAGAAATCGAAAAACTGAAGCCTATGCACAATTATTAGGAATTTTTGCCATGCTTTTTGCAAGTGCAAATGATATTCTTCATTCTACTAATATTAAACTTACTCCATACGGAGAAATTATTCCTATAGCATTTGCCATATTTTTATTAATGCAAATTTACATTGTGGCAAAAAGGTTTACCAACGCATTTAAAGAAGTAGAAGACCTTTCAAAAAATCTAGAGTTAAAAGTTCAGTTAAGAACTCAGGAAATTGAAAAACAAAAAGAACAGCTTGCTGAAAAAAACACAGAAATTGTAGACAGTATTACTTACGCAAAACGCCTTCAGGATGCTATTCTCCCATCTGACAATACATGGAAAGAAAAACTTCCAAATAGTTTTATTTTATACAAACCAAAAGACATTGTTGCCGGTGACTTTTACTGGATGAAAGAAGTAAACGACAACATACTATTTGCTGCCGCAGACTGCACTGGACATGGTGTTCCAGGGGCTATGGTTAGTATGGTATGTAGTAATGCGTTAAATAGAGTAATTGATGAATATAATGTTACTATTCCATCAAAAATATTAGATAAAACAGCTGAATTGGTTGTAAACACCTTCGCTAAAAGTGATAAAAATGTAAAAGACGGAATGGATATTTCACTATGTAATTTAAACCTAACTACACTTGAACTAGATTGGTCCGGTGCTAACAATCCTTTAATATTGATAAGGGATGAAGAATTAGTTGAATATAAAGCTGATAAACAACCTATTGGTTATTTTGCAGAAAAAAATGACTTTACCAACCACAGAATACAATTACAACAAGGTGATGTAATCTATTTATACAGTGACGGATTTGCTGACCAATTTGGAGGTGAAAAAGGGAAAAAATATAAAACAGGAAGGTTTAAAGAATTCCTACTTAGTCTTTCTGAAAAGGACTTGGTAAAACAAAAAGAGCTATTAGAAGAAGAGTTTAATAATTGGAAAGGTAAATTAGAACAATTAGACGATGTTTGTGTACTTGGAGTTAGAATATAAAAAAGACCACTTAAAAAGTGGTCTCAGCTATAATATAATCTAAACAAGTTTTACTTTCTTGTTTTAATAGCAATTTTTACGCCCCCATTTCCTTCTCTATTATTCAAAGATTTTACTAAACCTTGTACACATTGCATTTCCTCATCAGTCAAATCACCGGTAATTTTAACTTTAGTAATCTCTTTAACATTAGTAGCATCACCTTCAGAAATATCATAGTTCACACCATCAGTTACTTCTAAAAAATCATCTACTGGACCGGAAGATATAATTGAGCCATCACTATCCTGAATTATTTGAGATGACTGATAATCAGCACCAATTTCTTTTATTACTCCTGTTGCCATAAATTTTCTATTTTTAGGGGTTAATATTTACAATAATAACTAATTCTCTTGAA
>JAUHYR010000110.1 GCA_030426475.1 Bacteroidia bacterium | reverse complement strand
TCGGTTGATACCTTCCGTAACATTCGATTGAATTTTAGCTTTTTGTTCAGCGCTTAAATCCAACACATCTGCTAAATACAATTGCGGAAATACCGATGAAGTGGTTTGCTCTACACATCCGTGAGGATATTGTATTAAGTATTTCAGTCTGCTTTCTAAATTCAACGGTGGAATCATTGAAACCTCTACTACCCCATTGTTGGTTCCTGCCATACCTACGGCAGCATAGTCAGACGTCCAGGTTTGTCCCGGCTCAACCACTGCTTCAATGTATTCATTCACTCTAGGGTTAGGCACTCTCACGGCTAATTCAATTTCATGAGTAGCGGTTTTGTTTCCGCTTTTTACGGTAACTTTTACTTTTCCTTTGCCAATCTTCTCCGCTACTTTTAAATCAAAGTTGACTACCTTGTCTCCTTCTTCATCAAACGTAATGGTTTGTGTACTTCCATTTTCTACTTTAAACAAGCTATTGGTTTGTACCTGCACCTGCACATTTTTCACGGATTTATCCATGGCAAACACCGTAACAGGAAGTTTTACCAATTCGGTTGGACCAACCACTCTTGGCAAAGTAGCCAATACCATTAACGGCTTTTTCACAGGAGTTGTTTTTTCGGCAGAACCGTAAGCACCCTCATAACCTGCCACTACCATTGTACGCACAGAACCTACATAGTTCGGCATGATGAATTTGTGGGTATTGTTTCCGCCCGACTCTACGGTAAACGGCCCCATGAATTTTACCACAGGCTTAAATCGGTTTACTTTGCTTGCATCGTTAGGGTTAGCAGATTCGTCACCACCCAGTGCCAACAAGCCGGCCATTTCGCCTGAGTAAGCACCCAACACATATTTATACATGTCCCAGGTTTTTACTCCTAAAGCTTCTTTTGCATAAAAGTGCGACCAAGGGTCAGGAGTTTTAAATCGGGTTAGGTCTAACAAACCTTCATCTACCACTGCAACGGTGTAGGTCATCTTTTTGCCTTTGGCTTCTTTTACATTAATGACTACTTCTTTTTCAGGAGCTAGTTCCTCAGGCATATTAATCACAGGCTCAAGATGGGTATTAGGGTCTTCTACTCCTATTCCTTGTACTCCGTACATTCGTATCGGTAAATCATTTTGAACACGAACATGCGGCTGTATAAGCGAAATGTGTACAAACACATTCGGAGCCATTTCCGGAGTGGTTTTAAAGGTAAAGCTGTTGCTTACTTCGTTAGGTTTTACCCAGAAGCTTTCTACTACTTTAGAACCTGATTCAATACTTACCAACGCTCTTCCTTCTTTGAATTTTGGAAGTTCTACTTTTATTTCTTCACCAACATTATAATTCTTTTTATCGGTAGAGAAAGTCAACATCTCGGCTCCTTCAGGATTGTCTTGTCCTGCATTGTTCCACCAGCCTTTGTAAGTTACATAGAATAACTTACCAGTACTATGCCCTGAAACCGGGTCTATCACTCTGATTAGTTTTCTACCGTATAGATTCTCGCCAAACTTTAGCTCATACATGGCTTTACCGTTTACGGTATTTACATAATCTGTTTTCAATAAGTTAGCTGATTTATTGGAAACGTATCTTGCCAAATCATCTTCGTCACTTCTTTCCCACCACCATCTCCAGCGCACATCATACACCTCTACTTTTACTCCGCTTCGGCTCACTCCTTTACCATCTTCATCTACCGTTACAATAGGAATCATATTGGTTTCATTAGAATAAATGGCACCATTCCAACCTTTACCTTCCGGGACTTTTACTCCTGCATAACTGGTATATGGAGAATAATAAATAGTAAAGTTATCTACACTAAAATCTCCACCTTTTTCAAACACTCTGGTTTTGAAATTGGCTTTTAGCATACCCGGAGCATCATCTCCCACATTAATTGAAGGAGAAAAGGAAGTCATTCCGCTGGCATCCGTCATACCTTGATAAATAATTTTATCTTCGGCATAAAACGATTTTGAAGGGTCATCAAAAGAATAATCTTTATAGTTTTTAAATTCGGTTACACCGCCTTTCAAACTTAATTCAACATCTGTCTTAAGATTTTTGGCAATTGCACCGTGCAGCCATTTAGCTTGTATTTGTCCTCTTCCGGTAGTAGAAGTAATTACATCACCTCCAAAGTCAAGATTAATCTTCAGTCGGTTTGGTTTTACTGTTTCTACCTTAACTGTTTTAGTAAAGGATGAACCTCCAACTTTTACTTTAGCCAGCCAGTTTCCGGTTTGATCAGTGGCCACCGTTGCCGTTCTGAAATCATAGAAACCATTTACTGATGATGTTTTAACTTTTCTTTGATAAAGCTGACTTTCCGGAGTATATAATTCAAAAACAACTGGTAAATTTGGTGGTAAGCTTTTGTTTTTATCTTCTAAGATAAACGATAGATAAAGTGAATCTCCCGGTCTCCAAACACCTCTTTCTCCATAGATAAACCCTTTTACTCCTTTCTTTAGTTCTTGCCCGCCAATATCAAACATACTCATAGAAAGAGAAGAGCCATCATCTAATCTTAAATAGCCTCTTTGTTTTTCCTTTTTAGCAACTAATAAAAATGGTTTGTTTTTTAGCGGGATGTTTACCATTCCTTCACCATCTGTAGATTGAGAAGCAATGAGTTGATTTTGATAATTGTAAATTTCAATAGACACACCGGACATTGGCTCAGCTGTTCTGATATCGGTAACCGCAACATTTACAAATTGTCCGTCAGCACCTTTAGCAATAATCCCTAAATCAGAAGCAAAAACGTTTTTGGTTACCGAGCGTCCGCTTGCTAAGTAATATGACTTAGAGCAAGGATTGTCTCTTTCTTCCCATTCATAATCATCCCAATAGTAATAATCCTCATCATCGTAATAATCCCAATAGTAATCATTTGGACCATCATATTTAGCCATCTCTCTATCTTCTGTTTCGTACTCATCTTCTACCACATCAGCATTATCGCAAGGATAAAGTGACTGAGATTGTTTAAAGCTTAACTGAATTCTATAAATAGCTCCAGGCTCTACTTCTATTAACTTAGCTAAGTCTAAAGAAAAAGTATTCCAGGCTCCATAATCAATTGGTTTTTGACTGATTAACTGCACTTCATTTTTGTAAACAATTCTCCCTACTCTAGTCATTTCTCTGCTACCATCATATTGGTTTACTTGAAAAAACTGTGCAACATTATCTTCAAATACTTTAATGATTTTTACATCAACTGCCTTTAGATTTACCGCTTTAAAAGGATAGATTAGTCCGTTAGTGCTTGGCAGTATTACGCCATCACCAATGGCTTCAACGGCAGGTTTGATATTGGTAAACGTCACCAACTTTTCGAATTTATCCATTAAGTTATAACCCAATGTGTTTTTTACTCCTTTTTCAACTACAACTGTATGTTCACCTGTAAGCCTGCTTGAAGGGTAAACATGTACATCATTTCTATCTACAGATATTCTAATATTCTCATCTGATTTGAAATAAATCAATCCGTCTAAGTTTTGATTTCGTT
Organism: Bacteroidia bacterium; assembly: GCA_030426475.1. GTDB lineage: Bacteria > Bacteroidota > Bacteroidia > Flavobacteriales_E > Vicingaceae > CALALS01. Next base: position 4,676 of record JAUHYR010000110.1, on the reverse strand, counting down.
TGAGTGGGTCGGAAAAATGTAGGGTTAAATACTGCTCGGGTTGTTGGTTAACGGTAGTATTCATTACCAAAAATTCATCTAAAGCAGGTATTCTAATTACCTCTTCCCCATTTTCTTCCGCTCCAATATCTTCACCTGTCCATGAAATGACAATTTCACTGCTTTTTTCACCTCTGTGAATACTATCCACAGAAAACTCATGAGACTTACCATCTTGAAAATGTTCCCATGTAAGAGAAAGTTTTTTACCATTTTGGGTAGCTACAACTACCTTTTCAATGGTTTCAATGTCTGCAACATCTGCTGTTTGAAGTTTACAAAATACCTGCTGCCACTTTAACTCATCATCATCATAGGCACGCATACCATTGAACTGAGTAAATATGGCTTGTTGCATCGTTTGAAATTGAAACTTAAACTCTTCAAGGTCACTCTCCACTTTTACAATTTCTCCTAACTCAAAAGTTGCAGTATATAATTGACCTGAAGGTAATCTGTTCTCGGGACGAAATTCAATAGTTCTATTGTCTATCCACCTTGTAGTTCCGTCAATATCAGGACTAAAGTCAAACAGTTCATCAATTTCTTCAGAATTCATTATTTCTTCAGACACTTCGTCCATCAATCGGATTTGAATAGTAGAGCTGTTTGAGATAATACCCGAAGTATATCCTGAAATATATCCGGTAAAAGCAGGATTTATTTCGATAATTTTATCATTACCACATCTTACAAAGCTTAAAATCAAAGCAATAAAAAGAAATGAAATTTTGTGTTTTAGTATTTTTTTAAACAGCATAATATTTGGTTTTGGAAGTGTAAATATCTAATTATCAAATAAAAATAAATATATATTTGTAATTAACTACAAACAATCAAAAATATAAAACTATGAGAAAAATTTACACTTTATTAGCAATTATAGTTGCAATGACTATCAATTCTAATGCACAAATTATTTTTAAGGACATTATTCCTGACATTCAACTTACCGGAAGTGTTCAAAGCAACCCTAATGGTGATACTATTGTTATTGATTTTAACAATGATAATCAACATGATTATGAATTGGCTATGGTTAATACAAGTGGGCTTAAGTTTGCCTACATACAGTCCGGTCAACCAAGCAATCCGGGAAATAACTCTATAGCTGCGGTTAATACCACTACACCTAGAGACATTATTGCTTTAAAAGCAAATGATACCATTTTTACCAATCAACCTTGGGAAACAGTAACCGGAGGAAATTTGGAAATGATGACTGATTTTATGGGAACTACTGCAGGACAGTGGATAAGCTTAAATGACGGATATATCGGCTGTAAATTCTTTATTGGTACTGCTACTCATTATGGCTGGATTAGAGCAGGAATTTCGGCTAACAATGATACCTTATACATAAAGTCATACGCCTACAACTCAAAACCTAACGAATGTATCATAGCAGGAAATACAACTACTACTTCATGCTCTATGCTAACTGAAATTGAGAAAAATTTAGTTTCTGAAGAAGTAAAACTATATCCTAATCCGGCAAATTCTTCAATTACGGTTCTTTCTTCATCAAATAATTATAATCAAATAACCATTTTAGATATTTTGGGAAATGAGGTTTTAGCCCAAAGTTTACATAGTGCAAGCACTAAAATAAATACCGGCTCACTTCCTGAAGGGATTTACATCTATTTAATTTCCAATAAAGAAGGTAAAACCACATCAGGAAAATTACAAATTACCAGGTAAGTAATTTTGCCAATATCCAATTGAAGTATATATTTGCAGCCTCAATTACATGGTGGTTGTAGCTCAGTTGGTTAGAGTAGTGGTTTGTGGTACCATTGGTCGTGGGTTCGAATCCCATCAGCCACCCTTAAAAGAGCAAGTATTTACTACTTGCTCTTTTTTATTTCCCTAAAGGAATATTCTTAAGTTTGTTGAATGCAATTTCGCTTAATCATATTATTATTATGTTTTTTTTCTACGTTCTTATGTATAGGAAATAGCCAGACCGACTCTCTATTAAGTGTATCCTCAAATGAAAAGAATAGTGTCCGTGTAAGAGCTAGCTCTTACTGTTCTATTGCCAATCAACTAATTAAAGCTGATAGTTTATCTCAAGCTATTCAATATTTAAACAAGGGGTTAGAACTAGTGCCTCAAGGAAAAAATGATAGTGTTAGAATATTTGTATTGAATGAAATGTTTAACTTTTATTTCAACACTAAAGTAAAAGATTTAAAAAAATCGAAAGATATTTTAGAGGAAATAATTGCTATAAATAAAAAAAATAAGACTAGCTATATACTTGGTATAGCATATCAGCGATTGTCTTCATTTTATAGAAATGAAGGTAATTTGACCGAAGCATTAAAAGCTAATGGATATGCTTTTGAGCTCTTTGAAAACGAAAATGATAAAAAGGGAATTGCAGGATGCTATAATTCTTATGGAATATTGGCAAGCATGCAAAATGACCTAAATAAGACATTAAGATATTTTTTAAAGGCAAAACAAATTTTTAATGATCTTGAAGACAAGGATTCTCAAGCAAGACTAGCGACTAATATTGGAAAAATATATTTTACATTAGGCTATAAAGATTCAGCAGATTATTACTTTAATGAATCTATAGAGATATGGAATGAGCTTGGAAAAAAGGATTTAATGGCTATAACAAAAATAAATGTTGCTACTACCTACACTGCTGAAGGAAAAAATCAAGATTTAAATAAAGCAAAAGAATTGTTGCTCGAAGCACAAAGCAACTTATTAGAGTTAAATGAGAAAAAATATCTTACTGACGTATATACCAATCTTGCGAATGTTGAAGCTATAGAAAATGATTATTTAAAGGCAATTTATTATTTAAAAAAATCAATAGAAATTAGCGAGAAAGAAGGGTTCAAAAGTAGCCTGCTTAATTCGTATTACAAGATTTCTGACATTTATCTAGAAATTAATGATTACAAAAATAGCCATGAGTATTTAAAGAAATACATCGTTTTAAAATCAGAACTAGATGAAATCTCTAAAGCTGAAGAATTAGCTAAACTGCAAATACAGTTTGATACGAAAGAGCAAGAAAAGGAAATAGAAAATCTAAAAAAAGATAAGGAGCTGAAAGACTTAACAATTGAAAAACAAGAAAGAGAACTCTTTTTAACTGTATTGGGAATATTATTAGTAATAGCAATTGCTACGTTTAATTTTTTCGGATATAGAAATAAAGCCAGACTCAATAACGAATTGACCAGTAAAAACATAGTAATTGAGCAAAAAAATAAAGAGATTTTAGATAGCATAACTTACGCAAAGAGATTACAAGAAGCTATTTTACCACCTGCCAAACTTGTAAAAGAATGGCTACCTAAAAGTTTTATTTTTTATAAACCAAAAGATATTGTTAGCGGTGACTTTTACTGGATGGAAACATTAAACGAAAAAATTTATTTTGCAGCAGTAGATTGTACCGGACATGGTGTTCCGGGAGCAATGGTAAGTGTTGTTGGACATAATGCCATTAACCGATGTGTTAAAGAGTTTGGTTTATCAAGCCCGTCAAAAATACTTGACAAATTATCAAGTCTGGTGGAAGAATCGTTAAGTAAAGGAAATGAAGATGTAAAAGACGGAATGGACATTTCACTATGCGCGTTGGATTTAAAAACATATTCTGTAGAATTCTCAGGCGCAAATAATCCGCTATGGATAGTAAGAAATAATGAGTTAATTGAGGTGAAAGGAGACAAACAACCTATTGGAAAGTATATTAACAGAAAACCATTTACAAATCATACTATTTTACTTCAAAAAAATGATTCACTTTATTTATTTACCGATGGATTTGCAGACCAGTTTGGCGGTGAAAAAGGAAAAAAATTCAAACATTCTCAATTTAAAGAACTGTTAATTTCAATCCAGAAAGAACCAATGGAAGTGCAGAAAGAATTAATCTCAAAAAGCTTTGAAAACTGGAAGGGAAGTTTAGAACAACTGGATGATGTATGCGTAATAGGATTTAAAATATAAGATTTTACCCAATAACTAAATGCGTGTATTTAGAGTTTAATTAACTTTCTCAATAAACAATATTTTTTTATTAAAGTCGGCTGCCGCATTTATTACTTTTCTATACTCTTCGTATTGCTCAAGAGGATAAGTTATTTGATTATAATACTCATCAATTACCACTTTAATTTTATCGTCTTTTAAAATTTCATAATTAGAGGTAAATGCCATGGTTCTTTTATCATTAGTAGTATGAAAGACATCCATTTTTAAATCATCAAGATTTACGATTTTATATCCTTTTGGAATATTAAAAGTTATTTCTCGATGATAGGATCTGTTAAAATCATTTTCCACTCTAAATTTACGTTCTTCTTCATCATACATTTCTTGCTGAGGCCCAATCATCTCTCCTATTTTAAATAAAAATTTAGTACCTGCATTTTCAATAAAAGATTGGGAGATAAAAGTTGCAGAGGCTGTAAGTGGTTTGATACCGAAATTTTCGGCTCCTTTATTTTCGACCATAACATCTTTTACTTCAACATCTTTGGTTATAAAGTCAAGTAAAGATTCGTCTGTTTCTTTTTCTTGTTCATCATCCATATAATCGTATATGTTTTGAATAGTAGATGCATAATACCCATGTGCACGTGTCTCAATTGAAA
>JAUHYR010000010.1 GCA_030426475.1 Bacteroidia bacterium | reverse complement strand
AAGCACTTGAATTACTTTATTCTAGTTTAGATGGAGTTATATCCAAAAAAGATGATGTTGGTATATATTCTCTTTCGAAAAACTACAAAAATGAGCAAATGTGGACACATTATTCTGATAGTTATTCTGGTTTTTGTATTGAATATGATTTAGATGAAATTTCAAAATCTTATCCTAATAAAAAAATATACACTTGTCCAGTAATATATTCTAAACAAATTCCTTCAATTGATTATAATGATTTAGCTAGAGTTAAAGAAACTGGAGGTTATTCAATTATTCAAAAACTGTTGTCGACTAAATTTGAAAAGTATAACTATGAAGAAGAGTTGCGTTTAATCAATGATTTGCCTGGATTACACAATGTTTCGGTTGACTCAATAAAATCGATTTATTTTGGTTTTAAAATGAGTGAAGAAAAGATGAATTTTATCAGAAAGAAACTAGAAAACTTTAAAATTGATTATTATAAAATTATTGTTGATGGATATAAACTAAATCGAGAAAAGTGTTAGCGTTAGATTCTTTCTGCAATCCAACTATTTTTAATAGTAGTTTTCCATCTGTCCTTAAACTCTTTGTAGTTGGTGATTGAGTTGTCGTAAAAAGTACTGTCAGCAGTAAGTTTGCCTTCTGCTAATTTACTTTCTAGTTGCGGGAATTTTATGAATTCTATTTTTCCGTTTATCTCAAAAGCTAGATTCATACGGTCAAACAAATCTAAACCGTACTTTTCTTCTATTTTCTTTATAAAGTTGACAGACTTATCAATAGAACAACCTGAAGCATTACAGTATTCTTGATTTACAAAAAAGATTAGGAAAGTATTATGCAGCAAATCAAAATTGGCCACCAAATCGGTTCCATGACTTTGCCAGGTAGAAATAAACTCCTCTGCTTCACTTTTTATTTCATCCACCTCATAGTTATTAAGAACTCTGTTGCTTTGGTAAATCCACAGTCTGGTTGAATCGGGTAAATTCATGGTTATATTCCTTTTGCTAATAGTTCAGCTAAGTCAAACACTTTTACTTCGTGCTCCTTTTCTTTTAGTTTAACGCCATCCGTCATCATGGTCATGCAAAACGGGCAACCTGTGGCTATTACATCAGGTTTTATTTCCAAAGCATCTTCTGTACGTTCAATGTTTACTTCTTTGTCACCTTTTTCAGCTTCTTTAAACATTTGTCCGCCACCTGCACCACAACACAATCCTTTGGATTTGCAGCGTTTCATTTCTACCAATTCTGCGTCTAATTCTTCAATTAATTTTCTTGGTGCTTCGTACTCTCCGTTTCCTCTACCTAAGTAACAAGGGTCGTGAAACGTAATTTTCTTTCCTTTAAATTCTCCGCCTTCAATTTTTAGTTTTCCTTCATTGATAAGCTTTTGCAAGAATTGTGTATGATGCTGCACTTCATAATTTCCGCCTAAGGAGGGGTATTCGTTTTTAAGTGTGTTAAAGCAGTGAGGACAAGTGGTTACTATATTTTTAACTTCATAAGCATTCAATACTTGAATATTTCCCATCGCTTGCATTTGAAACAAAAATTCGTTTCCGGCTCGTTTGGCAGGGTCACCGGTGCATGATTCTTCCGTGCCTAATACGGCAAAGTTAATGTTAAGGTGATTTAAAATTTTGGCAAAGGCAAGTGTGATTTTTTTTGCTCTGTCATCAAAGCTTCCTGCACAACCCACCCAAAACAGTACATCAGGTTTTTGACCTGCTGCGGTTAATTCTGCCATTGTTTTTACTTCTACTGCCATAATATTTTCTTAAGATTCAAATACTTGAATGTTTTCTTCTTTCTCAATTAAATTGGTAAACTTTCCTTTAAAACGGGTAGCTCTAACAATATGATTGTCAATCCAATGATAATTGCCACCTCTTGGTTTTCCCATTAACAAGCCATGATATTTAAAACCATGTTTGTTCAGCCATTTTTCAGTTACGTCTCTGTGTTCTTCTGTTCTTGATGTGAAAAAAGTAATGATATGACCTTGTTCATACCAGCCATTTAGGATTTCTATTGCATCAGGATAAACTTCTGCATCAATCATGCGGTGAGCTTCTTCATTTGGAATGTCTTCACCAACTGTTCCGTCAATATCAATTAAGTAGTTTTTAATTGATTCATCTAATAATGGACTTACTTTTTTCCCGTCTATTTTCAGTTCTTTTAATTCCATTTTTATGCTTCGTTTTTCCAGTTTAGCCTATCAGATTGTGAAAATTGCCATGGTGCTCCGTTGTTTTCAATATTGGTAAGTGCAGTGGTCCATTCGGCAGGAGCTTTTGATTGCTCCATGATTAAAAATCTCCTTAAATCCATAATGATGGATACAGGGTCGATATTCACAGGGCAAGCTTCTGTACAGGCGTTACAGGTAGTGCAAGCCAGCAATTCTTCTTCCAAAATATAATCTCCTAAAAGCGCTTTTCCGTCATCAAAATCTTTTCCTTTTTTATCAATATTTTTTCCTACTTCTTCCAACCTGTCACGGGTATCCATCATAATTTTCCTTGGAGAAAGTTTTTTACCCGTTATGTTAGCAGGACATTCTGATGTACACCTACCACATTCGGTGCAACTGTATGCATTCATTAACTGAATAAAAGTTAAATCAGTAACATCTTTAGCTCCGAATTTTTCTACAGGAGCATCGGTAGCCGGAGTAGCGTAAGGGTCGGCTGTGGGGTCCATCATCAGTTTTACTTCATTTGTAACAGACTCAAGGTTATTAATTTGCGTTTTATTTTCAAGTTTCGAATAATAGGTGTTTGGGAAAGCTAATATGATGTGAAAGTGCTTGGAGTAGGGTAGATAATTCATAAATGCTAAAATTCCCACTATATGAAACCACCAGGCGGCTTTTTCCACAAAAATTAAAAATGAGTCAGAGTATGATTCAAATAGCGGAACTAAAAACCAACTACTAACAGGGAAGGAGCCGGCATTGATATAATGTTCAACACCTCTGGCTTGAAGAACCTGGTCGGCAGCATTCATTTTTAAGAAAGCCATCATCAGAGCAATCTCAAATATTAAAATTAAGTTGGCATCTGTGGTAGGCCATTTTTTCATTTCAGGTTTATGAAAACGCCCGATTTTTAGGATATTTCTTCTTACTAAAAATATCGCACAAGCAACAATTACAAGTAATGCCAACACTTCAAAGCTTCCAATTAAAACATCATAAAACCCACCCATAAAAGATAAAATCCTGTGAGTTCCAAAAATGCCATCTATTAATATTTCAAGCACCTCAATGTTAATGATAATGAAACCGGCATAAACAAGAATATGGAGAAAGCCTGCTATTGGCCTGGCGGTCATCTTTGATTGACCCAATGCAACTTTTATCATTGTTTTCCATCTCTCAGAAGAATCTCCACTTGGTTTTACTTTTTTGCCGAGCATGATGTTCCTTCTGATAAAAGCTACGTTTTTATAGAATAAAAATCCTGCTGCGCCTAGTATGATAATAAATATGATGCTTGATATCATGAGTTTAGTTCTTTTGTTTTAAGTTATCCTCTTAATTCTGCTCCTGTCTCTTTATTAAACACATCAATAATATTTTTCATAACGCCATCTACTTCTTCATCAGTAAGCGTTTTTGTTTCATCTTGAAATAAAAAGCTCATGGCGTATGATTTTTTGTCCTTGTCAATGTTCTTTCCTTTATAGTAATCAAACAAGTTGATTTCCTTTAATATTTGCTTTCCTTGCTTTTCAGCTAACTCACACAATTGTTCGTAGCTTATCTCATTATTTAGTAGTAATGAAAGGTCTCTTCTTACAGAAGGAAATTTAGAAATGGGTTGATATTTTATATTGGTGTCTTTAATTAAGTCAAGCAAGGTATTGAAATTAAAATCAGCATAATACACTTCTTGTTTAATGTCAAATTTCTTTAAAATAGAAGAGTTTAATTTTCCGAAATCAACCACTTGTTTTTTTGCAATTTTAAGACTCAAACCATACTCAAAACTTTCTGATTTAACTTCTTTTTCTGATACATTTAAACCAGACAAGCCTGTCTTAATTAGAATAGCATTTATTAAGCTTTTTAAGTAATAGAAATCTGAAAGTGAATCGGGTGTTTTCCATGACTCTTCTTGTTTCAGCCCTGTGAGAATTATAGAAAGTCTTTCAGTTTCTTGGTAGTTTTCGTATTGGTGATAAGTTTTTCCGAATTCAAACAGTTTTAAGTCACTATTTTTTCTATTAATGTTGTATCTGGTAGTTTCTAATCCGCCCTCTAATAATGATTTTCTGAGCACATTTAATTCTTTGCTAATAGGGTTGAGTATGTTAACCGAATTAGTTTCTTCGTAATATTTTCCATTGGTTAAAGAGTTATTCATAATTTCAGAAAGCCCTTTTCCTACCAATAAATCTGAAATGGTGTTTTTTACTTTTTCTTTGTCGGGATGCGTAGAGTAGGAGATAGAAAATCTAGGTTGCTCAGGAAGAGTAATGTTATTAAAACCATAAATTCTAATAATTTCTTCTACTACATCACAAGGTCTTGTTACATCTACTCTGTAAGTTGGAACCAATAAATCCAGCTCATCGTTTTCTTCTTTTACAATTTCAAACTCTAACTCCGATAATATTTTTTTAATGATTTCTTTTGGTATTTCATTACCAATTAGCCTATTGCAGTATTCGTATGTTAACTTTACGTTGGCTTTTTCAATTTTGTTTGGATAATGGTCAATAATATCAGAAGCAACTTCTCCTCCGGCAATATCAATCATTAGTTTAGCCGCCATTTTTAGTCCTGTAATGGTGATATTTGAATCAACGCCTCTTTCGTATCTGAAAGAAGCATCTGTGTGAAGTCCATGTCTCTTAGATGTTTTTCTAATGGTAACAGGATTAAACAACGCACTTTCAATAAAAACAGTTTTTGTAGAAGCTGAAACACCGGAATCTTTACCTCCAAATACTCCGGCCATACACATTGGCTTTTCAGTATTACAGATCATTAAATCTTCTGATGAAAGTTCTCTTTCTACGCCATCTAATGTGATAAATTTTTCTTTTTCATTAGCTCTTTTCACCACTACTTTATGGCCACTAATTTTGTCATAATCAAATGCGTGCAAAGGTTGCCCGATGCTGTGCATTACATAGTTAGTGATGTCAACTATATTGTTGATGGGGCTCAAGCCAATTGAAGTTAATCTGTTTTTTAACCAGTCCGGAGAATCTGTAACTTTTAAGTTAGTAACTACTATTCCGGCATATCTAGGGCTGTCCTCACTGTTTTCAACCTCTACTTCAATCGGAAGTTTTTTATTTGTATTAGGAAGCTCAATTTCTTCCAGTTTTATAGAAAGGTTTTTTCCTGCTACATTTAAAGCAGCTACCAAATCTCTAGCGACTCCTAGATGACTTACAGCATCTGTTCTGTTAGGAGTAAGGCCAATTTCAAATGAAGTATCACTTTCAATTTTAAAATATTCAGAAGCTAATGTTCCAACTTTTGCATCAGGAGAAAGCACCATAATTCCGTCATGTCCTTCACCTAATCCGATTTCATCTTCAGCACAAATCATTCCTTCAGAAGCTTGCCCTCTAATCTTAGCTTTTTTAATTTCAAAAGGCTCTCCGTTTGTGGGATATATCGTTGTTCCTACTGGAGCTACCACCACTTTTTGACCTGCCTCTACGTTAGTTGCGCCACAAACAATGTTTAATGGTTTATCTAAGCCAACATTAACGCTAGTAAGATTTAATCTATCAGCATCAGGATGCTTTTCTTTGGTAAGCACTTCACCAATTACCAAGCCTTTTAAGCCTCCTTGAAAAGAACTCACTTCTTCAATGGCTTCAACTTCTAAGCCTGTGTTAGTTAAAATACTTGCTGCTTCACTAGTAGAAATATCCAGATTGTCAATATATTCTTTTAGCCATGAGAAAGATATGGTCATCTATAAATGTTTGCTGCAAAGTTATAAATACAATACGTATATAGAAACCTATTTTTAGTTGTAATGTTCAAAGTTTTACACGATTTCTTAACGATTATACTTTTTGAATTCAGTGTCAATTGTTTTTGTAAAATCACTTTTTTTATCGGTCTTTTTTTCCTCAATTCTTTTAAAACCATTAGAGTTGACAGTATAAGTAATAGTGCTGTCACTGACAAACCGTTTTGCCCAATCCGGATCCGTATTGTTTAAATCTTTATATTCTTGTCGCATTTTAAGTTGGTAGCCTTCCTCTGCTTTTGTTAGTAGTGAATTAACATACAGTACAGTTCCTTCTCCAGAATTATTAGCTATTTTCATTTGCTGTGTAACTTTAGAGCTATCACAATTAAATATTGCAAACTCCAGTGTGTATGCTCCATATTGTGATGGTGTTCTCAAAATGAGTAGTTTTTGGTTTTCATCTAACGGTAGTTGTTTGCATGCAAACAGACCTTGTTCAATATTTTTTTTCATGTCACCGGGAAAGTTTTCATATTTTACTTGTCCTTCTTTTCCAAAATATTTGAAAAGGTGAAAACCTATCCATTTTCCTTTAAATTCATAAGGTGTTTCTTTAGAAATGACGTTTGATGTAATTATATAAAGAGAATCTTCTAGATTAAGTTTTTCAAATAAACTTAAAAACTCTGCATTTCTAATTTCACAGCCATCAATGCTTTGAATTTCAGATATATTATTAGTGTCTGCTTTAATAATAGTGTCAGTAGAGCTTTCATTAGTAGCTTTCTCTGCTTTCGGTTCGCTACATGCTGTTACAACTAATATTAAAAATGGATAAAGTAGTTTTTTCATTTAAAGAGCTTTTTACAATGATAATAATTTTAAGTAAAATCATCATTAATACTATTTTTGCAGCGTAATGGTATTGTATCATCCTTTAAAATTTATTCTAAAATTTACTTTTCGGTTTTGGTTCCGAAAGCGATATGCTATCAACAATAATTTACCAAAAGATACAGGAATAATGCTTATTGCAAATCATGGTAGTGCTTTTTTGGATCCTGTGTTATTGGCTACTTTTCGTCCTGAAAAGTTTTACTTTTTGGCTAGAGGCGATGTATTCAGAAAACAACCTCAGCGTTGGATGTTTGAACAGATGAATCAAACGCCTATTTATCGCCCAAGAGACATGACTGCAGAAGAGCGTAAACAAATGACAGTTGAGGAAATGAACCAGCCTACATTTGATAAAATGTACGATTGTCTCAGCAATAAGGAATTAATTTTGATTTTTCCGGAAGGTGATTGTATTCAAGAAAAGCGATTGAGAAGGTTAAAAAAGGGTGCTGCTCGAATGATTTTTGGTGCATATCAAAAACATCATGTAAAAAACATGTGTTTTGTTCCTGTGGGGCTTAATTATACTAACCCGCTTCAGCTTCGGAAAGATGTGTATATGAATTTTGGAGAGCCCGTTTCAGTAGAGCCATATATTGAATTGTTTGAGAAAGAGCCTGTGGCTGCTACACTAAAACTTACCAGAGATATGCAGCAAGCTTTGGAAGATTGCTTGGTAATTATTAAACATAAAGAAACGGAAACCATTTGTGAATTAGCTTTTGATGTAATGCGAAAAAAAGAAAATGTGTGGCCATGGTACAGTGAAAAGGATGCTAATTTTAAAATAGAAAAAGAAGTTGCTGCAAGAATTAACCATTGGTATGAGCATGATACAAATAAATATAATGAATTTAGACATAAACTTATTATGGCATATAGAATTGCGAAAAAGATGAAATTAAGACTCAGTTGGTTGAGTTATTCAAGGCTTAACGCACTCGATTTATTTAGTTTGCTTTTCTTACCTATTTTCTTTCTTGGTGCCATTATCGTTTATCCCGTTTGGGAAGTTATAAAAATGATTACTAATAAAATAGTTAAGGAAAAAGAGTTTTATCCGTCTATATTAATTGGTCTTTGTAGTGTTATCTTTCCTATTTACTCGGCAATTATTGCTTTGTTTGTTGGTAATATATATGGCTGGAAAGTGGGGCTTATTACTTTATTTATATTGCCTTTACTGGGATATTTTACAGTTGCCTTATTAGAACCCTATAAAAAAGTGTTGGCGAATGTTCTTATTTGGTCAAATACAAGAAGAAACTATTTGCGAAAAAAGGTGGGGGAGATTAGAGAAGATTTAGTTAATATCTAAAATTCTGTTTACAGGAATAACAACCCCCTTTTTTAAAACAATATGTTGTGGATTTGCAGCCCAAATAGTTGTGTGTACTTGCTTTAGGCTTACATCGTCATGAAACGTAATTCTGAATTTTATTCGGTCGATATTGCCGAGAGAAGTAGCTCTTTCAAGGGATTTCTGTAACATTCTCTTTTGTTCAGGGGATAACTCTACTTCCTCTTTTGGAAAGCGTAAGGCCGAAATTTGTTCTTTTTCGATGAGTTCCATACGCTAATATAAGTAATTTTTACTTATGTTTTACTCTCATATACTTTAGTGATTTCAAAATCCAGTTAGGTAGTGATTTCTCTTTTGGCCTTTTTTGTAGATTTAAATACCAACCTATTTTCTTGAAAATCGGTATTTTATGGGTTTCTACAAATTCAATTAAAGTGCCTTCAGGTGCTTCAATATAGGAGAAATGACCGGCTGCTTCACCCATGTCAAATGAGTTTGCGCTATCAACCGTAAACGGACTGCCATATTCTGAACAAGCACTGCGTAATTCTTCCATGCCAATAACATCAAAACACAAGTGAATGTATCCTAAATCTCCCCACATTCTGTTTTCATAAATCTTTTTTGGGCTTCTATCTTTAGATTGAACTAATTCAATTGTTCCGCCATCTAAAAGCTTATTAAATCTTCCTATTCTTGGCTTTGAGTGAGTTAAAATTACTCTTCGGTAGGTTTCATTTCCACCGGGTAGATTTTTAAAATCATCAAACCGTGCAACGCTATCAGAAAGTATTTGGTCAAAACCCAACACTTTTTGATAAAAGTCAATGCTTTTTTCCATGTCACTAACGCCTATTGTAGCACCGGCTACTCCACCAATTTTATAATTAATAGGGTTAAACCAAACTTTACTTGGAATTACTTCAAATATATTTCCGTACAAACCTTGAAAGTAGAAATGCTGATAACCTGCAGGAGAATGTGTGACTTCTGTTAAGAGGTGAATTCCCTTTTCTTTTAAATCATTATAGGCAGCTTTAACATCAGGACTTTTTAGTTTACAAATAAAAATACCTAAATCACCTAATTGAATATCAAACGTTGCTTTTTCAGGAACCTTGCTGGTATATTGCCAAATCTCAAATCCGCCACCACCTTGTAAATTCATTGCAAGAATAGCATGTCGGTCTCTTGGTTCACCACCGGTATAAGGTAGCATTAATCCTGCTGTTGCAGCTTCTTCAAAAACAGGAACATCAAACCCTAAATTTTTATTGTACCACTTAAATGCTTCTTGTACATCGCTTACACCTATTCCAATTTGCTGGATACCACTTACAATATAATTCATTAGTAAATTTTGTTTAATGATAAGTAATTATTTACGTAATCGTTAATTCCGTCTTCTAATTTGGTAAATTCTTTATTGTATCCTATGGCTTTAAGTTTATTCATATTTGCTTCAGTAAAATATTGATACTTGTCTCTAATGTCAATAGGGGTGGGGATAAATGAAATATTTTCTTCTTTTTTCATTGCTTTGAAAACACCTTTTGCTAAATCTAAAAATGTTCTTGCTTTTCCTGAGCCTAAGTTATAAATGCCGCTGTGTTTTTGGTTACTGTATAGAAACCAACAAACTTCTGTTACATCTTTTACATAAACAAAATCACGTTTTTGCTCACCATTTTTATAATCGGGATGATGTGATTCAAACAGTTTCATTTCTCCTGTTTTATTTATTTGATTGAATGCATGAAACACTACAGATGCCATTCTGCCTTTATGATATTCGTTGGGACCATAAACATTAAAAAACTTCAAACCTGCCCAAAAAGGCGGAGTTTCATTTTGTTCTAAAACCCATTTGTCAAAATCATTTTTCGATTCTCCGTAAGGGTTTAAGGGTTTTAAATTTGGAATTACTTCATGGTTGTCATCATATCCTAATTCACCCATTCCGTAAGTAGCAGCGGAAGATGCGTAAACTAATGGAATGTTATTTTCAGTACAAAAGTTCCAAATAATTTTACTGTAGTTAAGATTAAGTTTGTCGAAAATTATTTTGTTGAATTCAGTGGTATCAGTTCTTGCACCTAAGTGAAAAATAAATTCAATTTCACTTTTATTTTTTTCTAAAAAATCTGAAATATTATCTCTATGGATAAGCGATTTGTATTGTTTGTTGAAGTAGTTTCTTTCTTTTTCTTGATTGGAAAAATCATCTACAAGAACTAAATCAGTAATTCCTTCTTCATTTAGTTTGCTAACTAAACAACTGCTAATAAACCCTGCTGAACCTGTTACTACTATCATTTGTTTAAATATTATCACAAAGATATTATTTCAGCTAAAGAAATTGCTCAATAGAATATATATTTGCGTAAAATTTTAAGAATGATTTATATTACAAGAAGGGAAACTTTCAATGCTGCACACAGGGTGTATAATCCTGATTGGAGTAATGAAAAGAATGATGAAGTTTTTGGAAAGTGTGCTAATCCAAATTGGCATGGGCACAACTATACGCTTTATGTTACGGTGAAGGGAAACCCTGATCCACAAACGGGTTTTGTTGCTAACTTAAAAGATTTAAGTGTGCTGATTAGAAAATATATTTGTGATGTCATTGACCACAAAAACCTGAATTTAGACGTTCCGTTTATGAAAGGAAAAATGACATCTACCGAAAATTTGATTATTGCAATTTGGGATGAATTAAAAAATCATATTTCTGAGTTAGGAAATTGTGAACTGCATGCGGTAAAACTTTACGAAACTGAAAATAACTATTGCGAATATTTTGGTAGCTAAAGATTAGAAAACAATGAATTTACAAAACGAACAACAACCCATTGACAACATCTTTATAAAAGATGCTGCATCAGTAACAAAATTTATGTCAAATGTATTTTTATACATGACAGGAGCTTTAGCGCTTACGGGTTTTGTTGCTTATTGGGCAGCAGGCCAAGAGGTTATTATGAATTCATTAAGAAATGTAGAAGGTGGATTAAATATATTAGGCTATGCAGTAATGTTTTCCCCATTAATTTTTGTTTTAATTATGTCATTTGCGTTTAATAGACTTTCCTACACAGCTTTATTTTTATTGTTTGCAGCCTATTCTTTTGTAAACGGAATTAGTTTCAGTTTTATATTTCACTATTATACAAGTAGTGCTATAGCCACTACATTTTTTATTACTGCGGGTACGTTTAGTCTTATGGCGCTTTTAGGATATACCACAAAGACTGATTTAACAAAATTCGGTTCAATTTTATATATGGGATTGATAGGTATTATTTTGGCAAGCTTAGTAAATTGGTTTTTAGGTAATTCAACTTTAGATTATATTATTTCAATTTTTGGGGTTTTAATCTTTACAGGCTTAACGGCTTATGATGTTCAAAAACTTAAAAATATCGGAGCTGGACAAGCTAACGGAGACGAGACAACAAAGAAACTAGTGTTAATGGGTGCATTAACCTTATATCTTGATTTTATTAATCTATTTTTATTCTTACTTCGTCTTTTTGGTGGAAGTAGGAATTAATTAACTTAATTATAAAAAATGAAGGCATACATATTTCCCGGACAGGGTTCGCAATTTGTAGGAATGGGTAAAGAACTATATGATTCTTCTTCTGTTTCTAAAGAAATGTTTGAAAAAGCTAATGATATCTTGGATTTTCGAATAACTGACATCATGTTTACTGGAACTGATGAAGAACTAAAACAAACCAAAGTAACACAGCCGGCTATTTTCTTACACTCTGTTATTTTAGCTAATACTATTCAAAATTTTTCTCCTGATATGGTTGCGGGTCATTCATTAGGTGAATTTTCTGCCTTAGTAGCAAATAAAACATTGTCTTTTGAAAATGGATTGCAATTAGTTTCAAAACGTGCTTTAGCAATGCAAAAAGCTTGTGAAGCCGAACCTTCAACAATGGCAGCGGTATTAGGTCTTGAAGATGAAATTGTAGAAAAAATATGTAATGAAGTAGATGGAGTAGTTGTGGCTGCAAACTATAATTGTCCCGGTCAGTTGGTTATATCTGGGGCTATTGATGCCATAAATGTTGCTTGCGAAAAAATGAAAGAAGCCGGAGCAAAACGAGCTTTGGTTTTACCTGTTGGTGGAGCTTTTCACTCTCCATTAATGGAGCCTGCCAGAGCAGAATTAGAGCAAGCGATTAATTCAGTTAATTTTAGTCAACCTATTTGTCCTGTGTATCAAAACGTAACTGCTGCTGCAGTTTCTAGTCCTGAAGAAATAAAGAAAAACCTTATTTCACAATTAACGGCTCCCGTGAGATGGACGCAAACTGTTAAGCAAATGCTTGCCGATGGTGCTACTTCTTTTACAGAAGTTGGTCCCGGAAAAGTATTACAAGGACTGGTTAAAAAAGTAGACAGAGAAGTGGAGACGGCTAGCGTATAGTAGAATATTTCTCAAAATAATAGTTTAAATGGATAATCGAATTGCAATTATTGGAGGAGGTAATTTAGGAAAAAGTATTGCCAAAGGTTTATTAAATGCAGGAGTAACATCCTCACTAATTACTATTACTAGAAATAAAGCAGAGCTTTTAGCTGATTTAGCAAAGGAGGGTGTAACTACTACAAATGATAACTTATCTGCAGTTAAAAATTCAACAATTATATTTCTAACTATTAAGCCATTTAAGGCTGCAGAAGTGTTGACGGAAATGAAGCAAGTTTTTGATTCTTCTAAACATATTGTTGTATCTGCGGTTAGTGGCCTTTCCATTCATCAAATGATGGAAATACTTGGAAGCGATGCAAAAATTGCTCGGATGATGCCAAATACAGCAAGTGTAATAAACGAGTCAGCTACTTGTTATTCAGCTCCTAATTTAAATGAAAAAGATAAGGCTGTTGTAGTTAGCGTATTAGAAAAACTGGGAGAAGTAATATTGATTAATGAAAGTTTAATGAATGCAGCAACTGTGCTTGGCGCTTGTGGGATTGCCTTTGCTTTACGATATATCCGAGCAATGGTGCAGGCAGGTATTGAAATTGGTTTTGATGCTAAAACAGCCAATGAAATTGCGATTCAAACAGTTAAAGGTGCTGCAGAAATTATTATACAGAACCACACTCATCCCGAAGAAGAAATTGACAAAGTAACTACTCCAAAAGGTTGTACAATTGCGGGATTAAACGAGATGGAGCATCAAGGGTTTAGCTCCGCTTTAATTAAAGGAGTAAAGACTTCCTTTGAAAGGATTTAATCAAATTTTTCTACAAGTGTTCCCATTTTTCCTGACTGGAAATCATTCAAGGCATTGATAATTTCCTTTTGAGAATTCATTACAAATGGGCCATAGGTTGCTAATGGCTCGTTAATAGGTTTTCCTGCTAGTAAAATTGCTCTTGATTCAGATTTTCCTTTAATAGTGATGTTTTCGTCATTATTTTCAAACCAAACTAATTCTTTATCTCCAATTTCTTTATTATTAATTATGGTGTTGCCGTTTAGTTGATAAATAAAGGCATTGAATTCTTTTGGTACGGGAATATTAATCTCGCCATCCTTTTCAATTTCTAATCTTATGGCTAATAGGTCTGAGTGTGGAGTTATTTTTCCTTTTTTGCCCATTAATTCTCCTGCGACTAATCCAATTTTTATTTTTCCGTCTTCAGAAAATAGAGTAGGGGTTTCTTCAGCAGAAAGCGGCTGATAACTTGGTTCTTCCATCTTTTTACCAGAAGGAGCATTTACCCAAAATTGAATAATTTCAAATTCACCACCGTTTTCGGCTATGTCTTTTCTAGGCCGTTCACTATGTACTAATCCTTTTCCGCTATTCATCCATTGTGTTCCACCTTCGTTTACTATACTTTCATGACCTTTCGAGTCTCGATGATGTACTCCACCTTTAAATATAAAAGTAACCGGAGAGAACCCTCTGTGGGGATGTGGGCCAACTCCAACATCTTTTTGTTTTTGACCGCCTTTGTATGTGCTAGCCCAGTGGTGAACTAATAAAAATGGGTCTATTTGATCAATTCCGTTTATAGGTAATGCTTGGTCTAGTAATATTCCGCCCATATCTACTTTTGCGGCTTTTCGTATGTCTTTGATTGTCCTCATAACTATATTGAATTTCTTATTTTTTCTAATTTTTTAGTGAGTGCTTTGGCATTGTTCTCATTAATCTCATTCTTAAAAAACTGATTGGTTGCTTTTTCAAGTTTCGGGTATATTTTTTTTAATAATTCAATTCCGTCTTTAGTAATAAGAATGTCCATTTTTCTTCTATTTTTTTCACAGATGTTTCGCTCAACTATATTCCTCTTTATCATTCTGTCTATCAATCTTGTTACGTCAGGGTTAGGAAATAGCATTCTCTCTTTTATTTCACCTGCTGATAGTGGAGTTGGATGCGCTCCTTTTAATATTCGTAAAATATTGTAGTGAATAGGGGTAATTTCAAATTCCTTTAATACTTCTGTTATCTTTCTTTCAATATACCCTGATGTTTTAATGATTTCTACCATTAAGACTTCATTATTGTTTTTTGCTTGACTTACCATATTGCAAAGTTAAATAAAAAATGTTTTAAACAAAATTTGTTTAGAACAAATATTGTACGTAGATTTGCTTCATGAATTAAAAAACACTAAAAAAATGAAAACAAAGACATTAATGGTAGCTACAATAATCGCTACATCTTTTGCACTAACATCATGTGGTGGAAGTGAAGAAGTAGAAGAAACAACTTCAAATGAAACTACTGAAGAGGTAGTTGACGAATCTGAAAAGACAGTTAATGTAAATTTAGAAGAATCAAATGTTCACTGGAAAGGTGAAATGCTTGGGGTTTATTCGCATGAAGGTAATATAAAGCTTAAAGAAGGAAGCTTTACAATGAAAGGCGATAAAGTAACCGGTGGAAACTTTGTTGTTGACATGTCAACAATGACTCCTACAGATGAAAATTATAACCCTGAAGAAGGAAAAACCAAAGAGCAATTAGTTGGTCACCTGCAATCTCCTGATTTTTTTGATGTAGCGAATCATCCTACAGCTTCATTTGTTGTTAATTCAGTTGATGGCAATGTAGCAATGGGTAAATTAACCGTTAGAGGAAAAGAAGGTGAAGAGAAAGTAGAAAATTTAAAT
Source organism: Bacteroidia bacterium (assembly GCA_030426475.1). Taxonomy (GTDB): domain Bacteria; phylum Bacteroidota; class Bacteroidia; order Flavobacteriales_E; family Vicingaceae; genus CALALS01. The sequence goes on along the minus strand of JAUHYR010000010.1, from coordinate 34,489 downwards.
GTTGCTGTTGATGGAAACAATTTTACCATTACCGGAACATTAACTTTTAATAGACAAAATTACGATGTTTCTTATATGCCAAAAATGCAAGACATGGTATTATCTAACGACATTATAATTACTGTTGAAATTAAAGGTACTATATAATTCAAGGTACACACAACCGTGTGTTTTTCATAGTTAGGTTTGTAAAAAGCTCTGTAGAAATACAGGGCTTTTTTATGAAATTAACCGAATACCGTCCTTTTCTATTTTTATTTTTTTCCGCTTATATAAATCTCCAATGGCTTTTTTAAATACTTTTTTACTCATTTTTAATTGGTTAGAGATTTCTTCAGGCGAACTTTTATCATGAAGATTTAAAAAGCCATTATTCTCATTTAGCTTCTTTAGTATTTTATCACTTTCAGAGGATACTTTTTTGTATCCAAACTTTCGCAGAGTAATATCCAGTCTTCCATCTTCTCTTACTTTTTTAACGTATCCTTTTAGTTTTTCTCCATATTCAAGTGGTTCGTAAATTTCATCATCGTAAACCATTCCTGAATATTTTTCATTTACAATAACGCTTACTCCCATATCCGAAACATCAAAAGCCATTAAATCTACTTCATCGCCCGGAGTTAGTACTATTCCTTCTTTTTGCAGGTGTTTTCTGATTTTTGTTGAACCTACTAATCGCTTACTTTGTTCATCTAGATAGAGATGTACGATATATTCTTCTCCAACTTCAAGTTCGTGTTTTTGCTCACTGTATGGTATTAACAAATCTTTTTGTAAACCCCAATCAGCAAAGGCTCCAACTTTAGTGACGTCTTTAATCCGAAGTAATTCAAATTGCCCCAAAAAGAGTTTAGGGGTTTCGGTTGTCGCTACAATTCTATCTTCAGAATCTTTGTAAATAAAAACTGAAATCACATCATCTACCGATAATTTTGAATCAACAAAAGCATTAGGTAATAATACTTCTTCATCAGAGTCTTCATCTTTTAAGTAAACTCCATGAGTAGAGTGTTTACTTACAATAAGGTTGTTTATTTTTCCTATTTCTATCACAGCGCAAAGCTATGCTTTTTTGTTTAGAGTGGAGAGTTTAGTGTTATTCAAAATAAATTAAACACTAAACGCTATACGCTAAACTAGTTTATCTTTGCGGCATGAATTATATAAGTGTAGAGAATTTAGCCAAAACCTATGGCGAAAGAATGCTTTTTGAGGGAATTAGTTTTGGTTTGGCAAAGGGAGATAAAACGGCTTTAATAGCCAATAACGGGACAGGGAAATCTACATTACTTAAAATTTTGGTTGGTAAAGATGTTCCTACTGAAGGTTCAGTTGTATTAAGAAATGGAATCAGAATAGGCTTTTTAAATCAAGAACCTGAGCTAGATGATTCTCTTACCATTGATCAGTTTTTAAAAGAAGGAAACCGAGAAATCATTAAAGTTATTAATGAGTACGAAGAAGCGCTTCTCCTTCAATCTGAAAACTTTAGCGATGAAAATCAAAAGAAATTTGAGATAGCCACAGCCAACATGGATAAGTTTGATGCATGGGATTATGAACGAAAAATCACTCAAACCTTAGGTAAATTTTCCATTCATGATTTGTTGCAAAAAATTGAGAATCTTTCAGGTGGACAAAAGAAAAGATTAGCGTTGGCTTTTACTCTGCTTGATAATCCTGATGTTTTAATTCTTGATGAGCCTACCAACCATCTTGATGTTGAGATGATTGAGTGGCTGGAAGATCATTTGTCTCAAGCCAATATTACCTTGTTAATGGTGACACATGATAGATATTTTTTAAATAATGTATGTAATCACATTTTAGAAATTGAAAACGGAAAGCTTTATCATCATAAAGGTAATTACGAATACTTTTTACAAAAAAGAGCTGAACGAGAAGAGGTATATAACACCGAACTTGGTAAAGCCAAGCAATTAATGAAAAAAGAATTGGAGTGGATGAGAAAATCTCCTAAAGCCAGAACTACCAAATCAAAATCCAGAATTAATGCCTTTTATGATATTCAGGAAAAGGCAAGCCAAAAGCGAGTGAAAAAGGAAATTCAGTTGGATGTAAAAATGAGTAGAATAGGCGGGAAAATTCTTGAACTCAAAAAGATTTACAAGAGTTATGGTGATTTAGAAATTTTGAAAGGGTTTGATTATACATTTAAAAAGGGAGAGAAAATAGGAATTATAGGAAAAAACGGAGTAGGGAAGAGTACGTTTTTAAATATTATAACAGGCAAGGAGGAAGCCGACTCCGGAAAAATTAATGTCGGAGAAACGATAGTGTTCGGTCATTTTACGCAGCTTGGGATACAGCTTAAAGAAGATAAAAGAGTAATAGAGGTTTTAAAGGAAGTAGCTGAATATATTGTAATGGCTGACGGAAGCAAACTTTCTGCTTCGCAATTATTAGAGCAATTTATGTTTACACCACACATGCAATATAGTTTTGTGAGTAAACTGAGTGGTGGAGAACGAAGAAGACTAACTCTTTTAATGGTATTAATTAAAAATCCTAACTTTTTAATTTTAGACGAACCCACCAATGATTTAGATTTATTGACTTTACAGAAGTTGGAAGAGTTTTTGGAAAGTTTTTCAGGATGTTTAATTCTGGTAACTCATGATAGATATTTTATGGATAGGTTAGTAGATCATTTTTTTGTTTTTGAAGGAAATGCAGTGATAACCGACCAATATTGTTCTTATTCTGAATACAGAGAAAAAGAAATTACCAAAGAAAAATCAGCTATTAAAGAGGAAAAAGTAAGTGATGTTGTTGAGTCAGCTCCTTCTGAAAAGAAGAAATTAACTTACGCTGAACAAATAGAATATAAAAAGCTAAATGAAGAGCTTGTAAAATTAGAAAGTGAGAAAACTAATTTAGAAACTGAACTAACTGATTGTAGTGACGATTTTGAGAAAATTCAAACCATTTCTAATCGTATAGGAGAAATCAATAATTTATTAGACGAAAAAACACTAAGGGTTTTAGAACTGGAAGAGTTTCTGTAAATGAAAAAGCTTTTAATTATAGGTTATACTTTCCCGGAGCCTTCTACCACTGCTGCGGGTAAGCGTATGATGCAGTTGATTGACTTTTTCTTATCTGAAAATTATGACATTACATTTACAAGTAGTGCGGCTATTTCCGATAAAAGTGTTGATTTTATTTCTTTAAAAATTTCAACTAAAGAAATCAAATTAAATGATTCTAGTTTTGATGTATTTGTAAAGGAGTTAAACCCGGATATTGTTCTGTTTGACAGATTTCTAACAGAAGAGAAGTTTGGTTGGCGTGTTGCCGAAAATTGTCCGAAATCTCTTAGAATATTAGATACAGAAGACTTGCATTTTTTAAGAAAAGCAAGGGAAAAAGCATATAAAGCAGACGCTTCTTTTGAAAACTTAAACTTATATACAGATATCGCAAAACGTGAATTAGCAAGTATTTTTAGGTCTGATCTATCTCTTATTATTTCTGAATATGAAATGGAGGAATTACTGGAAAAAACTTTCAAAATTTCTGGTGATATTTTGCACTATTTGCCTTTTATGGTTGATAAGCCTGATGAGAAAGAATTAAAAGCACTTCCACCTTTTGAAGAGAGAAATCATTTTATCACAGTCGGCAATTTTCAGCATGCACCTAATTTAGAAGCAGTAATTTATTTGAAGAAAAAAATCTGGCCGTTAATTAGAAAGAAATTACCGGAAGCACAAATTCATGTTTATGGAGCTTATGCTCCAACTGAAATTAATGTGATGAATGATGAAGCAGAAGGTTTTTTAATTAAAGGTTGGGCAGAAAATATTACAGAAGTATTAAAAAAAGCAAAAGTTTGCTTAGCCCCATTGCAATTTGGTGCAGGATTAAAAGGAAAGCTTTTTGATGCCATGACTACTGGCACACCTGCAGTAACTACTACAATTGGTGCAGAAGGTATATGTGGAGATTTGCCATTTGGAGGTTTTGTTGCAGATGAAATGGAAAAATTTGTTGATGCTTCTGTATTATTATATACCAATAAAAATGAATGGCAAACCGCTCAACAAAATGGATTTGATATTTTGGACAAGCGTTTTAATAAAGTGGAGTTTGAAAGTAAATTTCGTAAGAAGTTAGATAAAATAGCTGACGACATCAACTTACATCGCAATAACAATTTTATCGGGCAAATATTACAACATCAGTCGTTAAACGCTACTAAATACCTTAGCAAGTGGATAGAAGAGAAGAATAATTAATGTGAGCTAGTATTTCAAAAATACTTTTCTATCTACATAAACAAATCCAAACGGAAGAACAGAGCCAATAAAGCCAATGGTAAAGTCTTTCCATTTCCAATTGTATTCAAATTTCGCCATGACAATAGCAATAATGTAAACGATAAATAAAAGTCCGTGAGCCATGCCCACTACTTTTACCATTTGCGGAGAATCATAAAAATATTTCATAGGCATGGCAATCAATACAAGTATTAGTAGTGATAAACCTTCTAGCAATGCAATTAGTCGTACTATTTTCATTTTTTAATTATTTAAATCTTGAGTTTTTAAAAGCTTCATTTAATTCCTTGTAATCTAAATTTCCTCTAACTTCTTTTAAGTAATCAATAATAGTTAAAGCTTTATTAATTCTTATTTGACTAGACTTTATTTTACCCACCAAATGAATTAAAGTTCTTTGTTTACCGGGAGTTAGTGAATGAAAGATTTTATCGCCTTCAGGGTCCTGATACAATATTTCCTCAAATTCTTCAGGCATGGGCATTCCGTATTTGCTGGTATCTTTTACAAGTGTTACCTCAATTTCATCACCCTCATTTATCTTTAATTTCTTTCTATATTCTTTATTTACATTTATAAAGAAATCTCCCATACTTCCATGCATTATGGCACAGCTGTACTCTACTAAATTATTGATGGTGCATATTACTCTTCTGTCTTTGTCAATAAGTTTGTTTGCAATGTCATTGGGTACTTTAAAGTAGAAGTACCATAAATCAGAGTCAAATTTTTCGAGAACAGAATTAAATTTATGCTTCATAGCGGTGTAAAGATAAAACTAGATTTAATTAACTCCATTCATTTCATTTAAAAGAAGTATTTTCACAAAAAAAAGTAAATGAAAATCTTATCTCAACTGCTTACGGCCTCTGTTATACTTATATTTATTTCTTGTACCATTAAGAACGAATACACTTTTAATGAAGATTTTTCGGGTGACTTTAAGATGTCTATTGACTATAGCGCGATGAAAGAAATAATGAAAGACGATACGCTAAAAGAAAATCCTTTCTCTGATATTAAAACAGATAGTATTCCCGGCTTAGATAATGTGCAGTTGTTTAGCGAAGAAAATGTTATGGGTATTAAATTTAGTTTTAGTGACCTTGAAACTTTAAATGCTTTTTTGAAGAAAAGCGGTACGACCGATAAATCTGATTTTATGGGCTTTAAGCAAAAAGGTAAAAAGCTAATGTATGAACACAGTTCTAATAACGATAAGCTTAAAGACTCAGCCAATGAATTAGATGAAATGGCTGATGTAAACAAAATGATTCAAATAGAAACAACGGTTAATTTTAAGGGACATATTATTAAAAAGGTTGATAATAAAAGCGTTACTGTTTCTGATGATTTAAAAACTCTTACCTATACTTACTCTCTGGAAGATTTAATAAATGATAAAAAAGTGGGTAACTTTACGGTTAAACTTAAGTAATCAATGAAAAAACTGCTGTGGTATCATTGGGTTATTTTTGGCCTGATTGCCTTATTAATTATTCAGACAGTTTACCTGTTTAGTCGGTTAGATAATCAATCTGCTCTGCTTGTTTCAGCTTCTATTCCTAAGACTAAAGATACGCTATCTATAAAGGAAGTTAAGAAAGATACTTCGGCCTTAGAGTTTTTACAGCTGTTTTTAGATTCATTAAGAAGCTCAGAAGATTTGAAAAATGCAGCTTGGGGGTTTTGTTTAAAATCAGTGGATGGCGATTCTGTAGTTACATCATACAATGAGAATTTAAGCGTTGTGCCGGCATCAGTAATGAAAGCAGTTACAACCGGTGTGGCACTAGATTTATTGGGTGCAAATTATTCGTTTTCCACACGCCTGCAATATCATGGAGAAATTAAAAAAGAACGGAAAAAGCTTGTTGGAGATATTGTTATTAAAGGTGGAGGAGACCCAACATTAGGCTCAAGTATTTTTGGAGGTTGTGAACCGGAAACAGTTATCAATAAATGGGTTGCGGCAATTAAAAAGTTAGGCGTTGATACCATTGACGGAAGTATCATAGCAGATGACAGGTTGTTTGAATTTGATATTGTTCCTGCCGGGTGGGCATGGGAAGACATGCAAGGAGATTATTGCTCAGGTGCTTGTGGTTTATCTTTTGCTGAGAATATGTATAATATTAAAGCCTGCTGCTTTGGTGATAGTATGCGCTATTCTACTTACCCTGAAGTTCCGGGTTTAAAACTATACAATCAAATGGCTATCGGCACTGAAGCAAATACGTTTGCATTTGTTACGGGTTCTCCATATATGAATCATCGATTTATTAGAGGAAATGCGACATCTGCAGGAGCTTCATTACAAGTGCAAAGCCAAACACCCGACCCGGCTTTAATGGTTTCCTATAATCTTTTAAAAGCGTTAAGAAAAAGTGGAATTGTTGTGACAGATACTGCAGTTGCTGTTAGAAGTAATTTAAAACTGATACGCAGACTGAATGATGTAAAGGAATTTAAAACTATTCATACCATTTATTCTCCTTCACTCCTCAGTATTGTTAATCATACCAATCATGTGAGTCAAAATTTCTATGCAGAAACGCTTCTTAAAATGATTGCCGTAAAAGTAAAAGGGCATGGCTCAACTTATGGTGGTGCAATGGCAATACGTGAATACATGGCTTCAAAAGGAATCGATGTGTCAGGATTATATCAAGTTGACGGAAGCGGTGTGTCAAGATATAATGCAATTACCCCAAATCAGCTATCTAGCTTGTTAACATATTTTGCAAGAGACTCTACCTTTAATTTTGAAAACTATTATCAATCTTTACCAATCGTAGGAGTAAGTGGCACAGTTGCTAAACTTTGTAAAGGAACAAAAGCCGAAAATAACATTCATGCAAAGAGTGGTTATATGAGCAGAGTTAGAAGCTATGCAGGATATGTTACTTCAAAATCCGGAAAGCTATTATCTTTTACTATGATGAGTAATAATCATGGAGTAAGTGCAATAGAAATGAGAGATAAATGGGAAAAATTAATGGTATTAATGGCAGAATTGGATTAGTAGTATGAGAGTGATAATTACAGGAACTACAGGAATGGTTGGGAAAGGTGTTTTGTTAGAATGTCTTGAACACTATGAAATTAATGAGGTATTGGTTGTGAATAGACAAAAGTTGGAAATTACCCATCCTAAACTAAAAGAAATAATTCACAAAGACTTTTTTGATTTATCATCCATAGAGAAAGAACTTACGAATTATGATGCTTGTTTCTTTTGTTTAGGAACATCAGCAATTGGAAAATCTGAAGAAGAATATACTAGAATAACTTATGACCTTACTAGACATTGGTGTGATACTTTATATAAGCTAAATTCTAATATGATATTTAATTATGTTTCAGGAACAGGAACAGATAGCTCGGAAAAAGGAAGTAGTATGTGGGCTAGAGTGAAAGGAAAAACAGAAAACTATATTCTAAATAAGGGATTTAAAGCTGCTTATATGTTTCGTCCGGGTGTGATTTTACCTGAGAAGGGAGTAAAATCTTCTACTAACTGGTATCAATTCTTTTATGTTATTCTTCGACCTTTTTTTCCACTGATGAAAAAAATGAAGTCGGTTACTACAAGTGTCAATGTAGGAAAAGCTATGATTAACTCCTTGCTTAATGGTTATCATAAGAATCATCTTGAGAATATTGATATTAATGAATTAGCAACAAAAGGCTAAGCTTTTTTTAGATGGCTTACTTTCTTTATTCCTCACTAAAAAACATTTTTATCTTTATTCAAAATTTAAATAATTTACTCGCTTATGTTTTCATACGAACAAATTTTTGACAACAATAAAAAATGGATTGAAGAAAAAACCAGAACAGATAAAGACTTTTTTAAGCATTTATCTGAAGGTCAAAATCCAGATTTCTTATACATAGGATGTAGTGACAGTAGAGCGACAGCTGAAGATTTAATGGGAGCCCAGCCGGGAGAAGTGTTTGTTTATCGAAATGTAGCAAATGTTATAAGTAATGTAGATTTAAGCTCTATGTCTGTTATAGAATATGCAGTGGCGCACTTAAAAGTAAAGCACATTGTTGTGTGTGGACATTATTATTGCGGTGGAGTTAAAGCTGCTATGCAATCTAAAGATTTAGGGATTTTAAATCCTTGGTTACGTAATATCCGAGATGTTTATAGGCTTCATAAAGATGAGCTAAATGCTATACAAAGCGAAGAAGATAGGTATAAGAGACTAGTTGAATTAAATGTTGAAGAGCAATGTATTAATGTAATTAAAACAGCAGTGGTTCAGAAGTCCTATTTGGCAAATAACTTTCCGTTAGTTCACGGTTGGGTTTTTGACGTTCATTCCGGTAAACTGGTTGATTTGAAAATAAATTTTACCGAAAAGCTAAAGAGTATTCAAGAGATATATAACTTAACTACATCATAAATGTTTGTAAATAAAAACTTTGGAATTGTAGGAATGATGCGTTTTTCTGGCGCTCATTTAATTTGGCTAACCTTGTGGGCCACACTAGCTACATGTTTTATTGAATACCTTCATTATCTTGGTATTTATGCTTTTAAAGTTCCTTGGCTTCCTGTATCATTAGTTGGTACTGCCGTTGCATTTTACGTAGGTTTTAAAAACAACAGTGCCTACGATAGACTTTGGGAGGCCAGAAAAATTTGGGGAGCAATTGTAAATTCAAGCAGAATGTGGGGAACAAATGTTAAAGCTTATGTAGGTAACCAATTTACTGCTACAGCTTTATCGAAAGAAGAATTGCAATGTATTCACAAAAAGCTAATAGAAAGACATATTGGTTGGCTATATACATTAAGAAGTCAGTTATTAATCCCAACACAATGGGAGCACATTAATCAAAGTAAATACATAAAGAAAAATGCAGAAAGTCTAATGAAAAAATATGGTACAAATCTATATTCTGACGGTATTACTGAAAAAGAGTTGAACCTTTATTTGCCATGTGATGAAATTGATAAACTAATTAGTTATCAAAATACTGCTACACAAATTATAGACAAACAATCTCAGGATTTAAAAGAATTACGTGAAAAAGACCTCATTGATGATTTTCGCCATATGGAGCTTCAAAAATTGTTAAATGATTTTTATACTCATCAAGGTAAAGCAGAACGCATTAAAAAATTTCCACTGCCAAGACAATATGGAAGTATGAGCTTTATTTTTGTTGGACTTTTTATTTTTCTTTTACCATTTGGTCTGGTTACTGAATTTCATGACTTGAGTGAATGGGGAGCATGGCTATCAATACCTTTTACGGTTTTGGTGGGCTGGGTGTTTTTAGTAATGGAGTTAATTGGTGATTATTCTGAAAACCCATTTGAAGGCTTAGGAAATGATATACCCATGCAAGCTCTTTGTAGGACAATAGAAATTGATTTAAAAGAAATGTTAGGCGAAACTGAATTGCCTCCAGTTATTCAACCTAAAGATGGTGTATTGATGTAATGGAAAAAGAAGAAGTTATTAATCAAATAATTAAAGAACGGAAATCTGTTTATCCAAATCAATATATTGATAAAGATATTCCTGATGATATTATTAATAAAATCCTTGAAAATGCCGACCGGGCTCCAACACATAAACTTACTGAACCTTGGAGATTTAGGGTTATCAAAGGAGATGCGAAGCTTGCATTTGCTCAATTTATGGGTAATAAATATGAAGAGATAACTCCTGCTGAAAAATATCAGGAAAGTAAGAGAGAAAAAATTTTAAATAATATTAATAGGGCAAATACCATAATTACCATTAATTTCCAACGTGATTTAAAAAATCAATTACCTGAATGGGAAGAGATAGCCGCAACCGCAATGGCTGTTCAAAATATGTATCTCACTTGTACTGCATATCATATCGGTTGTTATTGGAGTACTCCTAATTTAATTCAACATATGAGTGAGTTTTATAAAATGGCTGAAGGAGAAAAGTGTATTGGTATATTCTATATGGGGTATTATGATAAATCGCTTCCAATTAGCAGAAGAAAACCTCTCAGCGAAAAAGTTAAATGGATTTAAGCCCCTTTTAATTTTATTATAGATTGATATTTAATTAGTTTTGTCGAGATTATACATTTTGGCTTGACACGACTAAGAAAAGATATCCTTAACTCCATATTTATCGGCAATTTTTTTGCCTTACTATTATTTATACTACTAACCATTATTGTAGTTCTTCAGGAAGAAAAAAAGAGAGAAGAATATAGAAGTGATTTATCAGACAAAGTAGCCTCTATTAAAAACACTATTGAGGTTGAATTTAGCCAAAAGATATATCTGACAACTGGAATAGCTGCTGTTGTTAGAGCACATCCTACTATCACTCAATCACAATTTAGCAGCTTTGCAAAGCAAGTACTTTTAAACTCGGGAGAACCTGTCCGCTGTATTCAATTAGTAAAGGATAGTATAATTTCACATATATATCCAACCAACGGAAACGAAGAGGTTTTGGGTGTTAATATTTATAAACGTTTAAACAATAAAAGCATATTTGTTGAGTCAATTGAAAATAAGAAGCCTAACATGAGTGGACCATTAAAACTCATTCAAGGTGGGCTGGGATATATTTATCGAATCCCGATATATGTTAATGATTCTACCAATAATACCGGAGAGCGATTTTGGGGGTTTTCTGCAATTGTTGTTGATGTTGACTCTATGTTGAGTAACATTAGTTTTTTTAAAGATACCACAGATAGCTATGCTATTAGAACAGTAAAAGGCTTTAACAGTATTCCATATTTTTATGGAGATTCATTAATATTTGAGGATAATCCGGTGAAAAAAACAATAAATGTTTCTTTTAATGAATGGGAAATTGCTGCAAGACCAAAAATGGGATGGAAAAATGTAAAGTCACTAGAGACATGGAGCTATGTGTTGGGGATATTAATTTGTTTGCTTGGTGGTATATTAATAGGTTTTTTATCATTTATATTTTTTAGGTTAAAACAGCTAAACGTAGATTTAACTCTTAAAAATGAAACTATTCAACAACAAATAGAAGAAAAGGGATTATTAATTAAGGAAATACATCATCGGGTTAAAAATCATTTTCAAATGGTAAGTAGTATTGCCAGAATTCAGGCCTATGAGTCAAAAAATCCGGAAATTGTGAGTGTTCTTAAAGAAATGGAGGCACGAATCAGGTCTTTTTCTATGGCGCATGAGCAACTATATAAATCTGAACAAGAAACAACAAATTTAAAGGAATATGTTGAAGGCTTGAGTCATCAGTTGGTTGCCGGAAAAAAAGATTCAGTAGAACTGACTCTTGAGATTAAAGTTGAAGAAATTCCGTTTAAAGTGTCAATTTATCTTGGAATAATAATTAATGAACTTATTACTAACTCTTTAAAACATGCATTTAAAGATAGTAGTAAACAGAGTCATATTTATCTTTCCATAACCAAGAATGAAGATAAATATGAGCTAAAATATGTAGATAACGGAATTGGAATTCCAAAACAGATTTTTGAGAAAAACGAAAACTCTTTTGGGCTTGAACTTATAAGGATGATGACCGAACAGCTTGGAGGTGAAATAAAACAAATTGATGTGCATGATTTTTCAGGAATACTATTAATATGGGAGTAATTCATTCTGAAAAGCTTATCTTTTTATTATAATAATAACTTTACTCTTTCCCTTAAAATAGGTAACACATCCTTTTCAAACCATTTGTTTTTCTTCAGCCAAAATAAATTTCTTGGAGAAGGATGGGGAAGTGGCAAAAAAAATGGTAGATATTCTTTGTAATGCTTAACCGTTTCGGTTAAATTCTTTTTCATTTTATTACCTAAATAATAAGCTTGGGCGTATTGTCCAATTAATAAGGTAAGTTGAATATTAGGCATTTGTGTTAATAGCTTTTTATGCCAAAGAGGGGCACATTCCGGTCTTGGTGGTAAATCTCCACTTTTTCCTTTTCCCGGATAACAAAACCCCATAGGTACAATAGCTATTTTGGTATCGTCATAAAATAAATCACTATCTATGCCCATCCACTCTCTCAGCCGTTTACCACTTTGGTCATCCCAGGGAATGCCGGAAGCATGAACTTTTGTACCCGGAGCTTGACCAACTACAAGTATCTTACATGTTTTACTTGCCCTTAAAACAGGTCTTGGTTTATGATTTTCAAAAAAGCTTGCACAAACGGTACACTTTTGGATTTCAGAAATTAGTTTTTTCATTATAACAATAATACAAAAATCGTACTTTAGCAAAAACACTTATTTACATGAAATTTGGACAAGTCAGTAATCCTGAAGACATAGACTTTACAATCCCAAAAGACCATAAGGATACTAAAAACGTATTAAAAAAATCTGATAGTGATAGCTTTGAAGCCTATGTTGGTTGTGCCAAATGGAATAAAACTGATTTGAAGAACTTTTATCCAAAAGGAACAAAAAATGAATTGGAATATTACTCAACACAGTTTAACAGCATTGAATTAAATGCAACATTTTATAGGCTGTTTCCAGCAGAACAATTTGAAAAGTGGAAGGATACTGTTCCTGATGGATTTAAGTTTTTTCCTAAGTTGGGGCAGGATATATCTCATTGGTCACGATTAAAAGATACAGAAAAAGCTGTTGATGAATATATTTATAATGTATCTCATTTAGATGAAAAACTGGGAATGCCATTTTTGCAAATGCACAATAATTTTGCTCTAAAAGATTTTGATAGAGTAGAGGCTTTTGTAAAACACTGGCCTGATGATTTTCCCTTAGCCATTGAATTTCGACATACAGATTGGTATAATGATAAAGATGTTTCAGAAAAGTTGTATTCACTCTTAGAGAAAAATAATATAGCTAATGTAATTGTAGATACAGCCGGAAGAAGAGATTTAATGCACATGAGATTAACTACTCCCGTTGCATTTATTCGATATGTTGGCGCTAATCATAAAACTGATTACGCACGTTTAGATGACTGGATTAATAGAATTAAAAGCTGGAAAAAGCAAGGACTGGAAAAACTATACTTTTTTGTACATCAAAATATTGAAAAGGAGTCACCATTATTATCAGCCTATTTTATTGAAAAGTTAAACAAAGAATTAGGAACAGATTTACATATACCCAACTCACCAAATGGTTCAACATTATTTTAAACACTTTATATGCAGATACAAGCAAGTACACCGGATGAATATATTAATAAGATTCCATCTGAAAGGCAAGACGTTTTATCAAAATTACGAAAAATTATTTTGAAAAATTTACCAAAAGATTTTGAAGAACAAATGAGTTACGGTATGATTGGGTATGTGGTTCCTCATTCTATTTACCCTTCGGGTTATCATTGCGATCCAAAATTACCGTTGCCGTTTATGAGTATTGCTTCTCAAAAGAATTTTGTAGCTGTTTATCACATGGGGGTTTATGCCGATAAAAAATTAATGGATTGGTTTTTAAAAGAATATCCCAAGCATTCCGATGCTAAATTAGATATGGGAAAAAGTTGTATCCGATTTAAAAAGATGGACAAAATCCCTTATGAGTTAATTGGTCAGCTAGCCTCAAAAATGGAAGCAAAAGATTGGATTAATACTTATGAGAAAAGCTTTAAACGAAAGTGAGTTTAACATTTTTTATGAACTAAAATGTTCTGAAAGTTTTTTTATAACTATTAATTGAGTGATAAACTATTATCTTTACTCACTAAAGAAATTTAATGTTTTTTAATTGCCCGATAAGCGATAAGCAAGAAGTGAAAATTGATGTTAAAACCTCAATTTCTGAAATAGACTGTAAGAAGTGGGATGAAATTGTCAATGACTCAAATCTATATTTAACCTCCCGTTACTTAAAATCTCTTGAAAATTCTTTAGATTCAGTAGATTTTAGATACCTTCTATTTTATAAGAAGAAGAAACTTGTAGGGCTGGCTAGCGTGCAAATAGTTAGTCTTATTAATCAAAGTAAAGAGTACGGAGAATTGTTTTGCTCTGTTGGCGATAAAATAAAAGACAAACTTATTGCATCGCTGAATATTAGGGTAATGACATGTGGAAATGCCTTTTCAACCGGTGAAAACGGATTTATTCACACTAACGACATTTCTGAAAGAGAATTCTATTTGGCTTTGTGTAAAGGTTTAAAAGAGCTTTCAAGAAACAAAGAGTTAAACGGAAATGCTTCGGTTATTTTATTAAAAGAGTTTTGGCCACAATCATTCAAAAAGGGAGCTTTTCTAAAACCCGAAAATTTTAGAGGTTTTAGTATAGATGTAAATATGATACTTAAAATTCATCCTGAGTGGAAAAGTATTGATGATTATTTGGCTAGTATGGTTACCAAGTTCAGGACAAAGGCAAAAAGTGTTTTTAAAAAATCGGCTGAAATTTCTTCAAGAAAACTTACTGCTGAAGAAATAGAAAAATATCAATCAGAGTTAGAAAACCTTTATCAGGCAGTTTTAAAAAATGCTGATTTCAAATTTGGTGAATTAAACGGAGAAGCTTTTTTACAGTTAAAAAATAATTTAAATGGTCAGTTTATTGTTACTGGATATTTCAAAGATGAGGAATTAGTTGGGTTTAGTTCCGGGTTTTTGTTTGGTGAGGTATTAGATGCAAACTATGTGGGATTTGATTATGACTTAAACCATGAATATGCACTTTACCAAAGAATGTTGTATGATTTTGTGGAAATGGCTATTGATAACAAGTGTTCTGAATTGAGGTTAGGACGAACAGCTGAAGAACTAAAAAGTGGATTAGGTGCTGAACCTGTAAATATGAAACTATTTATGCGACACAAAAATTCACTTTCCAATAAGCTTTTAAAACCGTTTATTGAACGAATTTCCCCTAATGATTATGAGCTAAGAAAACCATTTAAAGCTTCTTTTAGCTATAACTAATGGATTCTTTAACACAAATAGTTCTTGGTGCGGCAGTTGGTGAAGCGGTGCTAGGTAAAAAAGTAGGTAACAAAGCTATGCTTTGGGGTGCCATTGCAGGAACCATTCCTGACTTGGATGTTTTTGTTCGCTTTTTCACCGATGATATTGTTTACATTAATCAAATTCATAGAGGTTTTTCCCATTCCATTATTTTTTGTCTTTTAATGTCACCTATATTAGGTTGGATTGCATCTAAACTTCATAAAAAGGAAAAATTGAGCTGGAAGCCATGGGCAAAACTTATGTTTTGGAGCTTGTTTACTCATCCATTACTGGATGCACATACCAACTGGGGTACACAGCTACTCTGGCCTTTTGACTACAGATTTGCTTATAATAATATATTTGTTGCCGACCCTTTATACACAGTTCCATTTTTGATATGTGTCATTATAGCTATGTTTTACAAGCGAAATAACCCGAAGCGACACAAAATTAATAGAGCAGGAATTATTATTAGCAGTAGCTATATGTTACTTACTATTGTTTTTAAGGGTATTGCGTTTTATCAATTTGATGATGCTTTGGAAAAACAAAAAATAGAATATGTGGAGTTAGACACAAAACCGTCTCCACTGAATAGTATTTTATGGATTGCTGATGTAGAAACCGAAGATGAATATTTAATTGGCTTCTATTCTCTTTTAGATAAAGATAATGACATTGAGTTTACTCACTTTGCAAAAAATCATGAACTTTTAGGAGAGTGGAAAAACGAAAGTGTGGTTCAAAGTTTAATTAAACAATCGAGAGGCTGGTATAGCATTCAAAAAGAAGGTGATAAAATATATTTTAACGATTTACGATTTGGCCAGATAGGTATTGATAATGCTGATAGAAAAGTGAACTTTTCTTATGAACTGGTTGAAGAAGATGGTATTGTTAAGGCGCATCAGCGAAGAATGAAAATAGATAATCCGGGAAAATTATTTGATGATTTAGTGGAAAGGGTTAAGGGAAAATAAAAACGCCCCAAAAAATGAGGCGTTTGATAAAAACTATTTTTTTTATGCCCACTGACAGATGATACCACCCATAAGTCCAAGTGTTAAAATCCAATAGCCAGTATTAACAGCAATATATTTAAATCCTTTTCTTTCAAAAAGTGCATTAGTTGCTAATATTGGTAGAGCAATAAAAAAACCGGCAATTACCCCATGAAACATTCCATGACCAAAAGTTCTGAAATTAGTTCCATATTTACTCATAAAGTCTTGAACCATCTGCCATGCTTCACCTGTTCCTTCATGAAACCCGGGCTCATTCATAATAATAGAGTTCAAGTGAACTTGATGAATTACCAATGCTTGTAATATTAGAGCAAGCATTAAACTAAAAACAAAACTTAATCCAAAAATTAAAATCATATTGCCGGATTTTATTTTTTCATCAGTCATTCCTGATGCTTTCATCCAGGCATTTCCAAACACTTTAGGATTGTACCATATAAATCCTAGAATCATAGGTACTAGAGCTGCTAATAATAGTATTAAAAAATTCATAGTTATAGTTTTTTGGGTTTATAGACCAAATGTAGTCTATTTTTTCTTTTTCGAGTTTTTTGCAAGCGGATTAAAATCAAGACAAAGCTGAATCCAGTATTCTAAATCACCTTGTTTATCAATAGCAGTTTCATCTACAAATATAAAACCTTTCATTGCTCTACCTGTAAAATTCATTTCCTTACATCCTTTCTTTTTTAAAGCTTCTTCATAAATATCTGGGTTTATTCTGCACATTAGCTGATTACCTACTATTCCAACGCACATTTTTTCATCAACCATATAACAAAGCCCACCCATCATCCTTTTAGCTTTAAACAAAACACCTTTTTCATTGAATACTTGATTAATTCTATCCTCCAAAAAATCATTGTAAGCCATAATTATCTAGTGTTTAATACCAAGAGCTTTGTCAAAAAAAGTATTTAAAGGCATGGCCTTTTTATAATTATCAATTAATGTTTTCACTAGTTTGTCTGAAGTTAGATCTTTTGGACTAAGTTTAAAAAACCAATAGAACCCTTTGTTGTATAGAAATGGTTGTTTTTCTGCCGCTTCTTGATATTCCTTGGGTAATCGCTTATTTTTTTCACCTAAAATTTCTCCAAAAACAAGTTTAAACTTTTTGTCATTTACTAGTTTGTCAAATTCTTTCATATTATCAACTATATGATCTCTTATGGCTTCTAACTGGTCTTTATCGGGCATATAAACACCTGAATAAACCCTAATGTCATTGTGATTAGCTTGAGTATAAAATCCCGGACTAGTCATATCTTTTTTATCTACCGGAGAAACCATTCCGGCCATATGCGTTTTATATGGTGTTTTGTCTTTGCTAAATCGTATATCCCTATTTATTCTAAATATTTTAATGTTATCCCTCATACTTGATTTTGGGTAGACTTTTTGAAGTTCACCTGCCACAGCATTCATAAAATCATGAAACGGTTTTTTTACCGACTCTTCGTATCTTTTACGGTTAGCGTCAAACCAGTCTTTGTTGTTGTTTCTTTCTAATTCCTTAAAGAATTTTGCAAAATCGTTTGTAAAGTATGCACTCATGTATATTAATTTATAATGAAAAACAATAAATAAACATTCTCACCCCAAATAAAATAAGTAAAACACCTATAATTTTATAAATACGCTTTAAAATATGAGGTTCAATAAATTTTTTAATTCTTTTTGCTAGAATTACTTTAGCAAAGTCAATCGTAAAAATACCAAGTAAAATTGCTGCAAAGTAAATAACCTGACTGGTAAAAGATTCGTACTTTTCAATAGCAAAAGTGATAATGCCTATCCAAACCAAAAAAACAAATGGGTTTACAAAATTGACTAAAAAGCCTTTTGCAAATAACTTTCCGTAATCATAAGATTTTAGTTGAATGTCAGTAGATGTTTTGATATTAGGTTTTACCAAATACTTTACTCCCATAGCTATTAAAATAATGGCGGCAGTCATTGCCAACCAAAGTTTATTATCATCGCTTTGGATAAACTCACTGGCACCTAAATAGCAAATGATAAGACATACTAAATCACTAATAACAATACCCAAAGCGACAGACAAGCCTGAGCCAAAACCATATTGTAAAGTTGTTTTTAAAAGGTAAAAAAAGACAGGGCCAATAAAAATAATCATGGCCAAACCAATTAAATATCCCTCTATAAAAACCATTCTGCTAATATATTTTTAAATTTATACATTCTAAAAAATGATGGAAAATAGAGCAATTGTTCATATGGATTTAGACTCATTCTTTGTTTCCTGTGAAAGGCTGAAGAATCCATCATTAAACAATAAACCAATTATAGTTGGCGGAGATACCGAAAGAGGAGTAGTATCATCTTGTAGTTATGAAGCACGTAAGTATGGAGTAACATCTGCCATGCCTATTCAAAAAGCAAAAAAGCTTTGTCCTGAGGCGATTATTGTGTCAAGTGGGTTTGGTTTATATTCTAAATATTCAAATATGGTTACTGATATTATCAGAGAATCGGTTCCTATTTTTGAAAAGTCCTCCATAGATGAATTTTATATAGATTTGACAGGTACAGATAAATTTTTTGGAGCATATAAAATAGCTTCAAACCTAAGGCAAAGAATTATTAAAGAAGCCGGTTTGCCTATTTCTTTTGGGTTTTCTACAAATAAAACTGTTTCTAAAATTGCAACAGGTGAAGCAAAACCCAATAATCAACTAAAGATTGAACCCGGACAGGAAAAGGATTTCTTAGCTCCTTTAAAAATTGAAAAAATACCTTTTTTAGGAGCTAAGGCAAGTGAAAGTCTTCATAAAATGGGTGTATTTTTTATCAAAGACATCCAAAAAATGAAAATTGAAACTCTTGAAGGTCGATTTGGTAAAATGGGAAGTATGATATGGCTAAAAGCGAACGGAATAGATAATTCTAAAATTGGCGTTTATCATGAAAGGAAGTCTATATCTGCTGAAAGGACTTATAGCAAAGACACAAATGATATTCAAAAAATAAAAACCACACTTACCACTCTTACTGAAAACATTACTTACCAATTAAGAACAAAGAGAAAGGTGGCTAATTGTGTCGCAATTAAAATTCGCTACCAAAACTTCGAAAATCAGTCGATTCAAAGAACCATTGATGCAACAGATAATGACTTTATTGTTCTTAAACACGTGCTTGAGTTGTTTGATGAACTCTATGAAAAAAATAAGTTAATACGTTTAGTTGGTGTCAGGCTTAGTGGTATAAGCAGCAAAGACTATCAAATGAATTTATTTGAGCAGGATGAAAGAGCTGACAAATTACATCAATCAATTGATAGTTTAAGAAATAAATATGGAAGTAAAATAGTGGCGAGAGCAAATACAATGGGAGAGAAGGTGTATAATTTTAACCCATTCGGAAAAGAGCATGAATAAATCTTTAATTATACTGAGAGGACTTCCCGGAGCAGGTAAATCAACCTTAGCTAGTATTTTAGCCGAAAAAAAATATCCGGTTTTTTCGATTGATGATTATTTTACCAATACTGTTTCCGGTAAATACCATTTTGAGTTTACTAAAAATCACCTAGCCTATCAGTTGTGCTTAGGAAATTGTGAGGCAGCAATGAAAGAGGGTGTTGAAAAAATATTTTTGCATAATGTGTTTTCGCTAGAATGGGAAATAGAACCTTACTTTAAACTGGCACAAAACTTTTCTTATACTACCTTTGTTTTAACAGTAGAAAACTATCATGGAAATAAAAACGTACATGATATCTCTGACGAACAAATCAGAAAAATTGCAAATAAATACAAAGTAAAACTGTTATTTAATGAATAAATTAACGAAACTATTTTTTGGCTTGTGGATTGGTTTAACAACATCTTCTACAAACGCTCAAACATCTAAAACTGTTGAACCCATGGAAAATATTTATGATATTAAAATAAATTCAATAGACGGGAAAGAAATTAATCTTAATGATTTTAAAGGCAAAAAGATTCTTTTCGTAAATGTTGCTTCAGAATGTGGTTTTACTCCTCAATATAAAGGTTTACAAGAATTACATGAAAAATACAAAGACCAATTAGTAATTATTGGGCTTCCCTGTAATCAATTTGGCGGACAAGAGCCCGGTGACGCCAATCAAATTCAAAACTTTTGCCAAAAAAACTATGGAGTAGATTTTTTAATCACTGAAAAGATAGAAGTAAAAGGAGATAATCAACATCCGCTATATCAATGGTTAACTTCTGCATCGAAAAACGGTAAAATGGATAGTGAAGTAAAGTGGAATTTCCAAAAATATATGATTGATGAAGAAGGTAGATTAATAAATGTTTTTTACTCTAATGTAGAGCCGATTAGTGAGGAGATTATTTCTTTGTTAGGTGAATAAAGCAGTATTTAATTGGAGTGGGGGAAAGGACAGCGCCTTAGCGCTTTATCATCTTCTAAAACAAAGTCAATTCGAAGTCACATCTTTGTTAACCACTATCAATTCTAAATACAATAGAATTTCCATGCATGGCGTTCGCAAAGAACTTTTACAAGCGCAATCTGAAGCTATTGGTATTCCGGTTATGGAAATTTTATTGCCTGAAATGCCAAGCATGACCGATTATGATAACGTCATGAAAAAATCAATGCTGGAATTAAAAGAAAGTGGTATTGAACATAGCATTTTTGGTGATATATTCTTAGAGGATTTAAAAAAGTATCGTGAAGAAAAACTAAAAGAAGTAGGATTGAATGCTATCTTTCCACTTTGGAAAAGAGATACCTCTGAATTAATTCGTGAGTTTATTGATTTAGGATTTAAGACTATTGTGGTTTGTGCAAACTCACAATTGGGAGAGGGGTTTACCGGAAGAATTATCGATAATGATTTTTTAAAAGATTTGCCAAAGGGAGTAGATCCCTGTGGAGAAAACGGTGAATTTCACACTTTTGTTTTTGATGGCCCAATATTTAAAACTCCCGTTAAATTTGAAGTGGGAGAGAAAGTGAGTAGAGATTTTCCTGCTCCAAAAAAAGATGAAGACAGTTGTGGTACAAGTGAAGAAAGTGCTACTTTCTATTACTGTGATTTAATTCCCGTGTAAAACAAAAGCCCCAGCAGGGGCTTTTAACTAAACTTAAAAATAGTAAAAAACTACTCTATTTACTTTTCTTTTCTACAACTTTTGTTTCAACTTCCACTTTCATTTTTCCGTCAGGAGCTACAGTCTTAGTAGTTTTAGTTGAAGTTCCTTCCGTTTCTTTTTCCATCTCTTTCATCTTTGCTTCAGCGTCAGCACCTTTGTAAACTTCTGTAGAAGTGCTTCCGTTTTCAGTAGTAGTAATGGTCATTACTTTTTCACCACCTACATCTTCAACCTTCACTTCTTTTCTCATTTCTTTTTTTTCTGCTGTTTGTGCACTTACAGTGTTTAAAACAGCCATAATTGCAAAAGCCGAACCTAGTAACATTATTTTTTTCATAACAAATAGTTTAATGATTTAACAAAGCAAATGTAAGCAAGAAACTAATTGGTTTATAATATCTTGCTGTTAAAAGAAGTTAATAAAAGTTAATTCGTCTGTGATTGTCTATCTTTGAAGAGATTTTATGGATGAAATAAAACTTAGGAAACTTGAGCAGCCAAATAATCCACTTCATGGAGTAAAGCTGGCTGATATGCTTGAGTTTTTGGTTGCTTACTTTGGTTGGGAAAGATTAGGAGAAGAAATTAATATTAGATGTTTTAACTATGACCCTTCCATTAAATCAAGCTTGAAGTTTTTAAGAAAAACTCCTTGGGCAAGAGAAAAGGTAGAAAACCTTTATTTGAAGTGTACCAAAAAGAAATAATCAACACTTAGTATTTGTTTTGAAAAATGAAATTTGAAGATTACCATATTAACGAAGGTATTTTAAAAGGATTATCTAAGCTTGACTTTAAAAAACCAACAGACATTCAGTTTAAATCTATTCCACCGATACTTAACGGAGAAGATGTACTTGCAATTGCTCAAACCGGCACAGGTAAAACAGCCGCTTTTGCTATACCTATTATTCATTTGCTACAACAAAGAAAGAGTAATACAAGGAAAGATGGGGTAAAGTGTTTAGTAATGGCACCTACTCATGAATTAGCTTTACAGATTGACGAAGTATTTAAATCATTGGGAAAACATACTAGAATTGAATCCTTTTGCATTCATGGTGGTGTTGACCAGAATCCACAAAAGGAACAACTAGATAAAGGTGTAGATGTTTTAATTGCAACACCCGGAAGACTTTTTGACTTAGTTAGTCAGGGAATATTAAGCTTGAGAAGAGTTGAAATATTGGTGTTAGATGAAGCAGATCACATGTTGGACTTGGGCTTCATAAAAGACATTAGAGATTTAATGAAGCATTTACCCAGAAAAAGACAAACACTTTTTTTCTCGGCTACTATAAATGAAAAGATTAAAAAACTTGCTTATTCTTTAGTAAATAATGCCATTCGAATTCAAATATCACCCAAAGACCCTGTAGCTAAAAACATTGATCATTCTGTAGCATTTATCAGTATGGACGATAAGCGTTTCTTTCTTGAGGAGTTGATAAAGAATAATCAGGATGCAAAAATGTTAGTGTTTGTAAGAACTAAAGTGCGTGCTGAAAGAGTTAAAAAAGCAATGGAGAGAGTGGGTATAGTCACCGAAACCATACATAGCGATAAAGACCAAAAAGAGCGAGAACAAACCATGTATGACTTTAGATATGGCAATTTAAAAATACTAATAGCTACAGATGTAAGTGCAAGAGGAATTGACATTCCAAATGTTGACTATGTTATAAATTATGATTTACCTGAAACGATGGAGTATTATGTTCACAGAGTAGGTAGAACAGGAAGGGCTAAGAACAAAGGAAATGCAATAAGCTTTTGTAGTGATGACGAACAAGAGCAATTATTCGCAATTGAGAAACGATTAGGAAAGCCAATTAAAAGAATAGACATCAGTAAATATGAATATCAAACCACTGTAAAAACTTCAGGCGGACTAGATAACTGGCAGTCGTTGGTAGAGGAGTTAGACAGCCATCAGTCAAAAAGAAAGAAAAAGAAGTGAAACCGGCTAGCTCCAAAGAAATAAGTACAGAATTAAAGCTCAGCACACACAAAGAGCTTGTTGAGCTTTGCCTTCGTTTAGCCAGATTTAAAAAAGAAAATAAGGAGTTGCTTACTTATCTGTTATTTGAATCTGATAATGAAACCTCTTATATCAATTCAATTAAGCAAGAAATTGATGAGCAGTTTGATGCCATTAACAAAAGCAGTTATTATTTTATAAAAAAGAGTGTCAGAAAGATTTTAAGAAACATTAATAAATACAATAGATATACAAATCATAAAGAAACAGAAGTTGAGTTACTTCTTTATTTTTGTAAAAAACTGAAAGAACTCAAACCGTCCATTGAAGGGAATTTAATGCTTAAAAATATTTTTGAAAATCAGTTGAAGAAGGCAGCAAAAATCACGAAAAGCCTTCATGAAGATTTACAGAGAGATTACGGTGTTGAAATTAACGTATTACTAGAGAAAAAATAATGAAACATAATTATAAAATATCCGGAATGAGCTGTAATGGTTGTAAAAGCCATGTTGAAAAAGCTCTTAGTGAGGTTGAAGGAGTTTCCAAAGTAGAAGTTAGTTTGGAAAATAAGTCAGCAACTATTGAAATGGATAAACATGTTTCTCTTACAACATTTCAAGATGCACTTAAAGAATCAGGAGGAAACTATTCTATTCATCATCCTGATGATAAAATAGAAGAAGAAAAGCCAAAAGAGGTAAAAGAAAAGGGGAGTGGAGTTTACTATTGTCCTATGCATTGCGAAGTAGAAAAAACATACGACAAGCCGGGAGATTGCCCTGTCTGTGGTATGGATTTAGTAGAACAGCCTAGCTTAAACTCCGGCTCAGGAAAATATACTTGTCCGATGCACCCTGAAGTAATAGCTGATGAACCCGGCTCATGCCCTAAATGTGGAATGGAGTTAGTTCCAATGGATGCTGATGAGTCTGAAGAAAATAAAACTTACCAAAAGCTGGTTAAAAAGCTTTGGATTGCAGGAGCATTTACGCTACCTATCTTTCTGATTGCTATGTCGGAAATGATTCCTAATAACCCCATCTATAAGCTAATGCCTTTAAAATATTGGAATTGGGTACAGCTTGTGTTGTCAATTCCTGTAGTATTTTATGCTACTTGGATGTTTTTTCAAAGAGCCTACTCTTCTGTTGTAAGGAGGAGTTTAAACATGTTTACATTGATAGGAATAGGCTCAGGAGTAGCATGGCTATTTAGTTTAGCCGGTATGCTTTTCCCTGATATCTTTCCCGCACAATTTAAAACACATGGCGGAACCGTTCATGTTTATTTTGAAGCTACAACCGTAATTCTTACCCTTGTTTTGCTTGGTCAGGTTTTGGAAGCAAGAGCTCACAGTAAAACAAACAATGCAGTGAAAGAACTTCTAAAGTTAGCACCGAATAAAGCTGTAAGAATTGAGAACGGAGAAGAAAAATCAATTAGTATAAATGATATAAAAGTTGGTGATTTACTAAGAGTAAAGCCGGGTGATAAAATTCCGGTGGACGGAATAATTGAAGAGGGCGATACTTCCATTGATGAATCAATGATAACAGGAGAACCAATACCTGTTAACAAAGAAAAAGGGGATAAGGTTTCTTCCGGTACCATAAATGGTAAACAGTCTTTTGTGATGAAAGCTGAAAAAGTAGGCAGTGATACCTTGCTTTCCCAGATTATTCATATGGTAAATAATGCCAGCAGAAGTA
The DNA here is from genome assembly GCA_030426475.1 of Bacteroidia bacterium. Classification (GTDB taxonomy): domain Bacteria; phylum Bacteroidota; class Bacteroidia; order Flavobacteriales_E; family Vicingaceae; genus CALALS01. The sequence continues at coordinate 9,417 of JAUHYR010000010.1, read as the reverse complement.
AGGCTCCTATTCAAAAGTTAGCCGATAAAATATCCGGCTATTTTGTGCCTGTTGTAATAGGTATTTCTATCATTACGTTTATTGTTTGGGTAATTTTTGGCCCTGAACCGGTATATGTATATGCTTTTGTGAATGCAATTGCCGTACTTATCATTGCTTGTCCTTGTGCTTTAGGATTAGCAACACCTGTTTCTGTAATGGTAGGAGTGGGGAAGGGTGCTCAATCCGGAGTATTGGTGAAGAATGCTGAGGCATTGGAGAAAATGAATAAAATAGACACACTTATTATTGATAAAACAGGAACAGTGACAGAAGGAAAACCTTCCGTAGAAAAAGTAGTTGGAAGTGAAGAGTTTGACGAGAATAAGGTGTTACAATACATTTATTCTATTAATCAGCTTAGTGAACATCCTTTGTCAGAAGCTACCGTAAAATATGCAAAAGAAAAGAGTGTGAGTGCTCTAAAAGCCGATAAGTTTGAATCTATTACCGGAAAAGGTGTAAAGGCTTTGATTGAAAGTGAAGAAGTTTTATTAGGAAATATGGCTTTAATGGAGCAGGAGGGAATAAGTATTTCTAGTGAGCTAAAAGAAAAAGCAAAAGAGCAACAAGAATTAGGTAAAACAGTTCCTTATCTTTCTGTAAAAGGTAATGTGGTGGGTTTTGTAGTTATTGCTGATGCCATTAAAGAAACTAGCCGTAAAGCAATTGCTGAATTAAAAGAAAACGGAATTAACGTCATCATGATGACGGGAGATAATCAATATACTGCTAAAGCTGTTGCAGATGAATTAAAGTTGACTGATTTTAGGGCTGACTGTTTACCCGAAGACAAATTGAATGAAGTTAAAAAAATGCAGTCAGAAGGTCATTTGATTGCAATGGCAGGTGACGGTATAAACGATGCTCCTGCATTAGCCTTGGCAGATGTAGGGATTGCAATGGGAACGGGAACAGATGTGGCTATTGAAAGTGCTGCCATTACTTTAGTGAAAGGAGATTTACACGGAATTGTAAAAGCCAGAAAGCTTAGCGCTTTAGTAATGAAAAATATTAAGCAAAATTTATTCTTTGCATTGATATATAACTCTATTGGTGTTCCTATTGCGGCAGGAGTGTTGTTTCCGTTTTTTGGAATACTATTATCTCCCATGATAGCTGCCCTGGCAATGAGTTTTAGCTCTGTTTCGGTAATTACAAATGCATTAAGATTGAGAAAGACCGGTATTTGATTTTAAAATTAAATAACGTATCTTTCTAACGCATAACCCCAAAAACCATTCAAAATGAAAAAGCAAATTCTAGCAATCGGTGCAATAGTATTATTTGCATTTGGAAGTACATTATTTGTAAGCTGCAATAACTCAGAACATCATGACGGAGAACACATGGAGCACCATGATGGTGAGCATGCAATGTATCAATGTCCTATGAAGTGTGAAGGAGATAAAATGTATGAGGAACCGGGACAGTGTCCTCAATGTGGAATGGATTTAGAAGAAGTGAAAGAAAGTTAATGAAGTTAAAGTTTACTTTCATTGCGTTACTTTTATTAAAGATAGGCTATTCACAAGTAGGGGATAGCCTTTCTAATGAAAACTATGAGTATGAACCGGATAAAATAGCGAAAGAAGCCGTTAGTAAAATAGTTCAGTACACGGGCCTAACCCCAAATTTTACGGTAGTTGCCGATAACAACATTAAAAGTGCTCTGGCTTATTTAAAAAATAATCAGCGGTATATTTCCTACAATCCGGAGTTTATTAAAAAACTAAACAATAAAGCTAAAACCAACTGGGCTGCCGTAAGTGTTTTAGCACATGAAATCGGGCATCATCTGGCCGGACATACGTTATTAAAAGAACAATCTCCCGGAAATGAATTGATTGCAGATAGATTTTCGGGTTTCATTTTACACCAAATGGGAGCGACTTTGGAAGAAGCATTGGCTGCATTAAGTGCCATAGGTCATGAAACAGATACTATTCGTCACCCTCCAAAAAGTGCCAGATTACAAGCCATAGCTAACGGGTGGAACGATGCTAAAAATCTAAAAAACAGTAATGCTTACGATAATCAACCGGTAGAAGGAAAGGAGCGAGTGAAGTTTATGTATAAATGTACTTTTATTGGTGACGACAATATTTATTTTGTAGATGAGAAGGACAACATTATTTGGTACAATAATCAAGGAAGTCCTATTATTATTGGTAAAAAGGAAGAATCGAAAACCGGAAAATACCTCTGGATTTATAACTATTTAGACAACTATTACGGTGTAGATGCCAAAGGCAAAATATGGAAAGAATCTACCTATGGCTCTGTTTACATCATTGGTCAGGCTGTAAATATTCCCTAAATTTCTGTTGAATAGCCTTAAAGACCTAAGTAAATGATACCTTTGCACAAATTTTAGAATATGCTTTCTGCTAATAATGTATCGTTGCAATACGGTAAAAGAGTTTTGTTTGATGAAGTAAACATTAAGTTTACAGAAGGGAATTGCTACGGTGTAATAGGCGCCAACGGAGCAGGAAAATCTACCTTTTTAAAAATATTGTCAGGAGAAATTACCCCTAATTCAGGCAGTGTTACCATTGACCCGGGCAAAAGAATGGCAGTGCTTAGTCAAGACCACTTTAAGTTTAACGAAGAAACCGTGTTGAATACAGTGATGATGGGACACACCAAGCTTTGGGAAATAATGCAAGCAAGAAATGCTATTTATGCCAACCCCGATTTTTCTGATGAAGACGGTATAAAAGCCTCTGAACTGGAAACCAAGTTTGGAGAAATGGAAGGTTGGAATGCAGAGTCTGACGCTGCGGCTATGCTAAGCGGATTGGGAATAGGTGAGGATAATCATGATAAACTCATGAAAGATATTAGCGGTAACTTAAAAGTAAGGGTATTACTGGCACAAGCAATTTTTGGTAATCCTGATATTTTAATACTGGATGAGCCTACCAACGACTTAGACATACACACTATTAATTGGTTGGAACAATTTTTAATTGATTTTAAAAATACGGTAATAGTGGTATCGCATGACAGACACTTTTTAGATGTAGTGTGTACACACATTGCCGACATTGATTTTGGAAAGATTAATGCCTTTAGCGGAAACTATACCTTTTGGTATGAATCCAGTCAATTGGCGTTACGTCAGAAACTAGCTGCTAACAAAAAGGCAGAAGACAAAAAGAAAGAACTACAAGAGTTTATCTCTCGATTTAGTGCCAATGCTTCTAAATCTAAGCAAGCAACAGGACGTAAAAAGATGTTGGAGAAGTTAAACTTTGAAGAAATTAAACCTTCTTCCAGAAGATATCCTGCCATTGTATTTAACCAAAAACGAGAAGCAGGCGACCAAATACTGCACATTACCAATCTTGAAAAAGAAGGATTGTTTAAAGGCTTAAACTTAAATGTTACCAAAGGAGACAAAATTGCCTTTGTAGGCAAAAACGGTATGGCCGCTACCGCATTGTTTAAGATACTGCAAGATGAAATGAAAGCGGATGGCGGAGAGTTTCACTACGGACAAACCATTAGTACGGCTTATTTACCTACCGAAAATGACCACTTCTTCAATGGTGAAGATAACCTAATGGATTGGCTAAGACAGTTTTCGGAAGACGATAAAACAGAAATATTTATCAGAGGTTTCTTGGGTAAGATGTTGTTTTCAGGAGAAGAAGTCTTTAAAAAATCGAATGTACTGTCAGGAGGAGAGAAGGTAAGGTGTATGATTTCAAAGATGATGTTGGCCGAAGCCAATTTGTTGATTTTAGATGAGCCTACGAACCATTTAGACCTGGAATCAATTACTGCTTTTAATAATGCACTAAAAGACTTTAAAGGAACGATATTATTTACTTCTCATGATTACGAGTTTGTGAACACCATTGCCAATAGAATAGTAGAACTTACTCCAAATGGCTGTATCGATAAAACTATGAGCTATGAAGAATACCTGACAAGTGAGAAAGTAGCCATGCAACAAGAGAAGTTGTTGGCTTAGGGTAACTAAGTTTTATCTTTTTTTAAAATATTTTGTAACAAAACTTTAATCCTGCGTTATGATACTAAATAACGATACAAATTCTATGTATATATGGGGTTAGAGAACGAAGAAAATATTATCAAAGAGTCTAAAAACGACTTAAGTAAATTTGAACCCCTATACAATTTTTACTACTTACCTATCTTTTATTATGTATATAAGCGGGTAAGCAGTAGGGAAGAGGCTGATGAAATTACGGCTCTCGTTTTTCTTAAAGCATTAGAAAATATTTCTAACTATCAATTTAAAGGATTACCATTTTCATCTTGGTTATACAGGATTGCCCACAATACCATTATTGATATGTATCGGAAAAACAAAACAACTAGGGTAGTAGATGTGTCAACAAAACAAATTGAGTCCATTGCTGTTGAAATTTCAGAACCATATAATGATGAGTTAGTGCAGCAGCTTATAAAATCATTTGACAAACTTTCGGAAGAGGAAGTATATCTATTGGAATTACGATTTTTCGAAGAACGAAGATTCAAAGAAATAGCAGAAATACTTAGTGTGACAGAGGAAAGTTTAAGGGTGAAATTACATAGACTACTAAAGAAAATTAAAACAATGCTAACGGTAAACGAAATGTTATGAAAAATATTAAAGTTAGAGTAGATAAAGAGGCAATACCCGAATCAGAAGCACTAAAGGGTAAAAACTTTGATGCAGTATTGAATAAGGCATCAAAGACAAATCAATCTTTGTTTAAGGGAAAAGCATGGTATATTGGAATAAGCTTGAGCGCAATAATTGTTTTACTGAGCTTGTATTTTTTCTCAGAGAATAAAGAAAACCAAAATAACAATGAACAAGCTGTTATACCGGCTTCAATTAAGCCGTTTCCTAATATTCAGCTTGAATATGAAAGTTTTGAAATAAACCCCACAATACAAAACGTAATAACCACTAAAAATGGCAGTGAAATAGTTATTCCGGCAAATTCAATTGTAGATAAGAACGGAAGTTTAATGAAAGAGCCTTTAACCATAAAATATAAGGAATATAGAGACATGGTAGATGTTTTCCTTTCGGGCATAACCATGCAATATGATTCAGGAGGCGCAACCTATCACTTTGAATCAGCAGGAATGTTTGAGATTTTAGCATTTAAAGGAGATGAAGAATTACTATTGAATCAGGGTAGTAACATTGTGGTCAATTATTTATCAGATTACTTGGGCGATAACTATAACATCTATCAATTTAATAAGGCTGATAATAAGTGGAATTATATGTATAAAGATACTTCAGCTCTTGCACTAAAATATGATTTGGAAACAGAAATAGAAAATGTGGAATCGGAAATCAAGACAATTGAAGCCACTATACCTCCTACACCTGTTATGGAAACTCCAAAAAGTATTTCCATCAAATTGGATGTATTAGAATCCGAATTTCCTGAAATTGCTATTTACGACAATGTAAAGTTTCAAATTACAGACAACAAAGACTTTAACGTCTCTGAGTCAGAAATGGAGTGGGACGTAGTGCAAGTAAAAAAATCAACTAATGGTAATTATATTCTACACTTTGAAAGCGGTAAAACAGTTAAAGAATATAACTGTATTCCTGTTTTTGAGAAGAAGGACTATGGTTCAGCCATGAAAATGTTTGAAGAAAAGTATAAAAAATCATTAGCCTTATTAGAAGAAAAAAAGGCGGCTAGAGAAGAAATGTTTAAAAAGCTAAATGCCGAAAAAGATGCCCAGGCAGCTTCGTTAAGAGCATATAATTTAAAACAGATGAATATCTCTGAAGCTATGATTACTAGCGGAAAGATAATGAGAGCCTTTTCTATTGAATCATTTGGTATATATAACTCTGACTGCCCTCAAAACCTACCGAAAGGAGCAACTATTTTTGCAAAACTTAAAGATAAAGAAGAAACCAAACCTGATACCTTTTTAATATTCAATAAACTACATCTCGTAGAAAAAGAAAAAAATGCTTTATATACCTATTATTCACTTAAAGAGTTTTCTTTTAATCCCAAAGAAGAAAATATGATATGGACGGTTACCGATGACAATAAGTTAGCGTTTATTTCTTATGAAAACTTCAAGAAAATGGATATTATTGGCAAAGGAGAAAGTTTTACTCTTGAAATGACAGTAATTAAAGAAGAAATTAAAACCGAATTACAAATACGTAAATATCTTGAGATTTAGTTTAATCATATTATTCGATTTATTAGTTCAGTTATGCTTCTGCCAAGATACGACTACGGTAAATTACACCTATACTTTTAAAGTAAGAAGCCCTAAATCAGATATTACTGTGCACTATGAAGATACAGCTATTTATACCGACCATAAAAACCATTTTAAGATTGAAGTAGAAGGAAAGTCTAAACTAGGTGTAGTAAACTTAGAAGGCGGAAAAATTCAGCGAAGTGGCAATAGTTTTATTGCCACCGTAAATGAAGGAACCGAAGCAGTACTGGTTATTTATCTTCTTAACCCTAATGGAAAAATGGAGTTGGGATTATCAAAAACCTATAAAATTGTTCATTTACAACAACCATATCCGGTTTTAGCGGGTGTAAAAGCAGATTCTATTGCTCATAGAAATGATATTCTGAAGAATGATTTTTTAATGGCTAAAATGAATAGATTTAATAAAGATTATAACTTAAAAGTAATCTCTTTTAAAATGGAAGTTTTAATAGATACATCTAATGTAAAGTTTAATTCTGTGGGCGATAGGTTTTCACCGGAAATGCGAAGACATGTAATGGCTTTAAAGCCGGGAGTTCCTTTAAATTTTACAGATATATTTTGTGTAATGCCCAATGGTACTCCCAGGCGATTAAAAGCCATGACCATTTTTGTGGATTGCAGCAAGCGGTACGATTTTGAAAGTGATTAGTGGTTGGTGAGGTTGATAACAAAAAAAACGCCCTCTAAATCTAGAAGGCGTTTTTAATTATAAGGTAGTTTGTTTTAGTTAACAATTATCTGCTGAGTATGATAAAGGCTTCCGTTTGTTATCTTAACAATGTAGAAACCGCTTTTTTCTGCTAGATTAATGCTAGTTGTAGGGTTAGCGTTTTCAATCTTTTTTACCAATTTACCGGCAATATCATAAATATCAATAGTTATTTCTCTCTCATCATTAGAGTTGCTGATAGATACGGTAAAGTTTCCGTTTGAAGGGTTAGGGTAAATACTGCAACCTAAACTAATGGTAGATTCATTAATACCAACACCTGCTTTGTTTACGGTAACAGTTATTGAATCCATACATCCGTTAGCATCAGTTACTACCACTGAGTATGTTCCTGCCGTAAGACCTGAAATGTCTTGGTTAAAAGAACCAGTGCTCCATAAGTAAGAGTAAGCAGGTGTTCCACCACTTACGGTTAAATCAACAGCACCGTCATTACCCGGAGAGGTAGTTTCATTACTGGTCGTGCTAGACAACATTAATGCAGTAGGCTCGGTAATAAGTGATGAATCAACATACACACATCCGTTTGCATCAATAATGGTATAGGTATGATATCCCGCAGATAATGAATTAATATAATTAGTAGTATCTGAAGGAGACCATATAGTAATGTAACCCGGAGTTCCACCTTGTGGATTTAAAAACACTTGCCCGTCATTCATACCAAAACAACTAATGTTGGTTATAATATCTACTCCTATTAATGGGTTGGGTTGTGTCACGGTAAATGTAGCACTGTCTTTACAACCATTATTATCGGTTATTACCAGAGTATAATTTCCTGCTGTTAAACCCGAAATAGAACTAATAGTATCATTAGTTGACCAGCTATAAGAGTATCCCGGAGTTCCTCCGCTTACTATTGCCGATAATGCTCCGTCTGATAATCCGTTACAAGAAACCGAAGTATTTATTACAGATGTAATGGCTGCAGGAGCAGCAATCATAATTTCTGTAGTATCATTAAAGTTGCTTGAATCAGTGGTGTTGTTAGGTAAAGTAGTCCATACTTTAATGCTAGTAGCACCGGTAATAGCAACATTACCTAAGTTAATTAAAACAGAGTCAGGACCTGTACCATTAATGGTGTCAAGAACACCTGTGTAAGTAGAGTCAGGTTGAGCAACACCGTTTACCGACCATTGAACCGTAACCGGAGAAATTTGATTATTTCCAAAGTTTCTAACCACAACATCTACTGAATAATTTCCTTTACAAACAGGAGGGTTAAAACCTAGAATTTCAGAAACTCCCGCATCGTTTGGTACACGAGTTAACGGAGTAATCACTACCATTCCGTCTCCTGTCTGAACTCCTGCAGTAGCTATTTGGTTGGTTCCTGAATTAAAAGAACCTCCACCGCCACCGGCAGGGCAACAACTTCCTCCGTTGTTTCCTCCGCCACCGCCACTGTAGCCTCCGCCACCGCCTCCTCTGTAGTTGTTCCAGCTACTTGTTCCACCGCCACATCCAAAGCCACCAAAGCCTTCATCGTTTCCGCCTAATCCACCATTTATAAAAGAAATGCCTTGTGCACCACCACCGGTACCATTTCCTAATAAGCCACCGCCACCGTCTGCACTGCTTGCCTGTAAACCACCCATACCGCCTGTACCTCCTGCACCAATGGTCGAACCATTTGCTCCTGAAGCTCCATTAGTGGTAATTTGTCCGTCACAGCTTGTAACGTAAGAAGTGCCATGATTTCCGCCACCACCACCGGCAACAACATAAGGAGTATTATTAGTAGTAGTTATAAAAGAACCACCGCCACCACCAAACTGATGATTATAAGTAGTAGCAGGATAATTTAGGTAAGGTCCCGCCATTTGGCCTACTAAAATTTTAAGTGTATCTCCTGCAAGTAATGGAAAATCTCCGCTAATGTAAGCGCCTCTTCCTCCAAAAGAACCATAACCTTGTCCTCCCCAAGCTTCTATTTGGTATGTTCCTGTAGAAGGAACCACCCAATATTGAATACCACCTACTGCGGTAACTTTACCATTAAGGTTAGTAGAAGAATATGCTGTATTTACCATACCTTGTGTTGGGCCTGTAGAGCCAACTGCACCGGCTGCGGTAAATATATAAGACTGTTGTGCCTGTGTAGAAGAAAAGGCCACAACACCTAATAATAGTACGAAGTAAGTAGTTAGTTTTTTCATCATATCAATTTAATAGTTAATAAGTTGACGAAGCTAGTGAATTAATCAATTAAACTCCTTATAAAAGGAAATAAATGTTCTATTTTGTATTTTAGAGGCATGAGAACTACTTTAATCTATGCTGCGGCTTTACTGTTTGTGTATTCGTGCAATACTGCAGAAGATACTAATGTAAACGAAGCGAATACTATTACAGACACTACTGCTGTCGGAGTACCCACTTCTGAAGAACCA
>JAUHYR010000109.1 GCA_030426475.1 Bacteroidia bacterium | reverse complement strand
CGAAAATTTAGTACGCTTTACCGGAGAGTGTTTGAATAGCTCATTAAAGACCTCTGCTGTTAGCTCCTGCCATTCATTTTGTTTCATTCCCATTAACCGCTCCGAAGGATTAAACTTAGCCTCCTGATGTGGAGTTGAAAAACTATTCCAGGGACAAACTTCCTGACAAATATCACAGCCAAACATCCAGTTGTCAAATTTTCCTTTATGCTCAGCGGGAATAATTTCATCTTTTAATTCAATAGTAAAATAAGAAATACACTTACTGCCATTTACCCAGTAAGGCTCTTCAATAGCATCTGTAGGACAAGCATCAATACATTTAGTACAAGTACCACAGTAATCTTTTATCGGTCCGTCATATTCTAATTCTATATCGCATACAATTTCTGCCAGAAAAAAATAAGAACCCGATTGCTTATTAATGAGTAAGGTATTCTTTCCAATCCAGCCTAAGCCACTTTTTTTTGCCCAAACTCTTTCCAGTATAGGTGCAGAATCTACAAATACCCTGGCATTGAAGTCTCCATACTTTTCCTGAATAACGCTTACTAATTCTCTCAGTTTCTCTTTAATCACAAAATGATAATCTTCACCCAAAGCATACATAGAAATTTTTGGAGCGCTTTCATCTTCGTGCTTTTGCTCAGTATAATAATTATAAGCTAATGAAATAACCGACTTTGCTCCCGGCACAAGTTTGCTTGGGTCAAGGCGTTTTTCAAAATGATTTTCCATATACGCCATCTTGCCCTGCATTCCCTTCTTCAGCCACTGCTCTAACCTATCTTCTTCTTCGGTAAGCTTTTCTGCTTTAGAAAACCCGCAATACATAAAGCCCATTTCTTGAGCTTTGGTTTTAATAAAATGTGATTTTTCAGAGGATGAACTCATCCGTTAAAACAATCTGTTTTGCTTGGCACTGGGAATTTTGCCCAAATGTTTATAGGCTTTTTCGGTAGCTTCTCTGCCTCTGGGCGTACGAATTAAAAATCCTTCTTTAATCAAGAAAGGCTCATATACTTCCTCTATTGTTCCGGCTTGTTCGCTAACAGCTGTGGCAATAGTAGTTAAGCCCACAGGACCACCTTTAAACTTATCAATAATAGAAACCAAAATACGATTATCCATTTCGTCTAACCCTAACTTATCTACATTTAAGGCCTCTAAGGCATGAGTAGTTATTTTAAGGTCTATGGTTCCATCTCCTTTTATTTGTGCAAAATCTCGCACTCTGCGAAGCAATGCATTCGCAATTCTTGGCGTTCCTCTGCTCCTTGAAGCAATTTCCAAACTTGCATCGTCATTAATAGGAATATTTAAGATGTCTGCCGAACGTTGGATAATTCCTTTTAACACTTCCGCATCATAATATTCAAAACGAGAAGTAATGCCAAATCTGGCGCGAAGCGGAGCTGTTAGCAAACCCGTTCGGGTGGTAGCACCCACCAATGTAAACGGACTAATTTCTATCTGAATACTTCTTGCGTTTGGTCCGCTATCTATCATAATATCGATTTTGTAATCCTCCATGGCAGAATACAAATACTCTTCCACTACAGGACTTAATCGATGAATTTCATCAATAAACAACACATCTCCTTCTTCTAAATTAGTAAGCAATCCGGCTAAATCACCCGGCTTTTCTAGCACAGGGCCCGAAGTAACTTTAAAACCGACTTCTAATTCATTGGCAACAATATTGGCTAAAGTGGTTTTTCCTAAACCGGGAGGGCCATGCAACAACAAATGGTCTAGCGCTTCACCTCTCTTTTTGGTAGCCGCTACAAATACTTTTAGATTTTCTATGATACTTGGCTGTCCTTTAAAATCATCAAACGCCAATGGACGTAATGCCCACTCAATCTCTTTTTCTTTGGGAGTTAAATTTTCTTCTTCCGGATCGAGATATTCATTCATTTCGTAAAAATACTAATTCCTTTGTCTTTTATCTAGCGTCTTATTTCTTTCCAAAAAATTAAACACTATAACATAAAGCTACTTAATTCCCTCTTCATTCTGAATTCATCATTCTGCATTCTTAATTATCCCAATATCTTCTCCTATCTGCTTAAAGTAAATTTTTAACTTAAAAATGTACATGGGCGCATTAAACTGTAAACTGGTAACTGAACTTGAAGCCATCATTAACCGATAACCAACACCCGCACCAATGCCCACATAAGGAATAATTTTATAATCTACCGTAATGGCAGGTTCGTAGCTAAGCATAAAGGAGCTAAACTTTCTTTCCTTTTTGTTATTCGCTACGTTTAGATAATACGATTCGCCAATACCTATTTGCACCGGAATACTCATTTGCCACTTTTTATTTCGATAAAAAAAGTATTCTATATAAGGAGAAAAGTAGTAATACTTCAAGCGTAAATCTACGTCAGTACCCGAAAAAGAAGTAAGTGTTAAACCACCATAACTAAACAATACTTTAGAGTACAAATAATTAAACCCAAGCCCTATAGAAAAAGTCTCATTAAAATTTGCTCCGGCTTTAATGCCCCAAAAACGAGCAGAAGTATTGGTAATAAATGAGTGCCGAGAGTCAAACTTAATGTCAAACTTCGGTTTGGTGGCAAAGCTTTCCTTCCATTGTTTTTCAAACTGAAAAGCCTCTTGCTGTCCCCAGCAAGTTAAAGAAGATACAAATAGTAAAATGAATAAACAGCGCATAAAAAAGTCCATCCCAAAGGTAGCGACTTTTTTATAAATAAATTCTATTGCCTAACTTTCAAAAAAAGCACCCTTTTGGGGTGCTTTAGCATTTAGTTTTCTGTTGTTAATGATGATTACCCTCATCCAACTCTCCTTCTTCTAAAGGAACTGTTTGAGGTACGTAATCTAATTCTTTACCAGGCTTACTATAGTCGTAAGGCCATCTGTGTACTTCAGGTATTTCACCCGGCCAGTTTCCATGAATATGCTCTACAGGCGTAGTCCACTCAAGTGTATTAGAATGCCATGGATTCTTCGGAGCTTTTGTTCCCCAAATAGCACTATACACAAAGTTAATTAAGAATATTACTTGTCCTAAAGCCGCAATAATAGCAAATACACTAATTATCGTACCTATTTCAAGCGTTCCGTCAAATATCGGGAAGTTACTATACTCATAATATCTTCTTGGCATACCGGCAAAGCCCATAAAGTGCATTGGCAAGAATACTCCGTAAGCACATACAATAGTAATCCAGAAGTGGGCATACCCTAGTTTGTTATTCATCATACGAGTAAACAACTTAGGGAACCAATGGTACACCCCTGCAAACATTCCAAAGATGGCAGAAAGTCCCATTACAATGTGGAAGTGACCTACCACAAAGTACGTATCATGTATATTAATATCTAAAGCCGCATCTCCTAGTATAATACCTGTTAAACCACCTGATATAAAAGTAGAAACTAATCCTACGGCAAAAAGCATTTGTGGTGTAAATACTAAGTTACCCTTAAACAAGGTAGTTAAATAGTTAAACACCTTTACAGCAGAAGGTATTGCCACTAATAAAGTAGTAAAGGTAAATACCGCACCTAAGAATGGGTTCATTCCCGACATAAACATGTGATGTCCCCAAACAATAAACGATATAAATCCGATAGCCATCATTGAACCAATCATCGCTCTGTAACCGAAAATTGGCTTTCTGGCATTTACCGATATAATCTCTGAAGAAAGACCTAAGGCAGGTAATAATACAATATACACCTCAGGATGTCCTAAGAACCAGAACAAGTGTTCAAATAAAATCGGGCTACCACCGTCATATCCCAGTGCTTCTCCGGCTATGTAAATATCCGACAAATAGAAACTGGTATGGAAACTTCTGTCAAACACCAATAATAATGCAGCAGAGAATAATACCGGGAATGATAATACCCCTAAAATTGCCGTTAAAAAGAATGCCCAAATCGTTAATGGCATTCTGGTCATCTTCATCCCTTTAGTTCTTAAGTTTATAATGGTTACAATATAGTTCAAACCACCTAATAACGATGACACAATGAATAAGGACATACTCACCAGCCAAAGCGTCATACCTGTTCCCGAACCCGGAATGGCCTGTGGCAACGCACTCAATGGAGGATAAATTGTCCAACCGCCTGATGCCGGTCCGCCTTCAACACCAAGAGAATATAACATAATAATACTTGAAGTTAAAAAGAACCAGTATGAAAGCATGTTTAAGAAGCCCGAAGCCATATCTCTGGCTCCAATTTGTAACGGAATAAGTAAGTTACTGAATGTACCACTTAAGCCTGCTGTTAATAAAAAGAATACCATGATGGTACCATGTATGGTAACTAAAGCTAAATACTTATCAGGATCTAATACGCCATTCGGAGCCCAGTCACCTAAAAAAGTTTCTAATACAGTAAAACTCTTACCCGGCCATCCTAACTGTAATCGGAAAAATGTTGACATTAACATTCCGATAAATCCCATTGTAAATCCTGTCACTAAGAATTGCTTAGCAATCATTTTATGATCTTGGCTAAACACATATTTAAACAAGAAATCTTCTTCGTGATGATGATGTTCTGCGTGTGCTGACATTTATCTAATTTTTATTCTGTTTTAGTTGAATCATTTTCTATTGCCGGAGCAGCAGCTTCTGCTTCCACTACTTCGGGTTTTTCCGGCTGAACCGGAGCTTCTTCATTACTTGCAATAAATGTAGCTTGCTCAGCTAACCACTTATCATAATCTTCCTGGCTTTCAACTACAATTTTAATTTGCATATTATAATGAGCCGCCCCACATATCTTATTACATAATACCAAGTAATCAAACTCAGGATTACCTACTTTCTGTCTCATTTCTTCTGTTGTGTACTTCGGTACAAAGTTAAACTGAGTTTTCATTCCGGGTACACAGTTCATTTGCGCTCTAAAGTGTGGCATATATGCACTATGAATTACATCTTGTGACCTGAATACAAACTGTACGGGCTTATCAACAGGTAAATGAAACTCTCCTTTTACAATTTTGTCATCTGCAGCATTTACATCAGCAGAATCAATACCCAATACATTGGCTCCCGCAATTCTTCTAATGTTGGCATCGCCAAAGCGCATATCTTCACCGGCATATCTGGCCGTCCAGTCAAATTGTTTTCCATAAAGCTCAATCAACACATGGTCTGTGTCTTCCGCAATAGGAGTCATAGTCTTGTTCCATGTAACTAATCCGTAAATAATCAAACAAGTTAATACAATAGTGGGAACAATAGTCCAAAGCATCTCAAGCTTGTTATTGTGAGGATAAAAATCTGCTCTTCTGTCTTTATTATATACAAACTTATAGCAAAAATAAAACAACAAAATATGAGTAATAAAGAAAACAGGAGTAATAATCCACCAGGTAACCGATAATAACATATCTGTTTGCTCACCGTGAACAGAGGCAGCTTCTGGCAAAGCAAGGTGTCCCCATCTCATAATTTGCCATATTACAAACCCAAAGAAAAACACCATAAATATAGGCATCATCAAGGCTTGCGTTTTGTTTTCATGGTCGGTTACTTCCCAATCATTTTTGCCTCTAAGCTTTGCAGCCAATTGAAAAGTTCGCAGTATCTGAAATACAACTGCAAGACCTAAAATACCTGTAACAATTATCAAAAACTTTGTCATACTTCTTAACTTATCTTCTTAATAATTAAATATGGTGATGAACACTTTCTTCCAAGAAAGGATGATTCTTCACCTCTAACGGAGCTTTAGCAAGCTGTGTAAACACAGTAAACACAAACAATCCTAAAAACCCTAAAAACATACTTATTTCTAATAAACCAATGTGAGCTCCCGCATCATGCATTACACCCGGTGTAACTAATAAATACACATCTAACCAGTGTCCTATGAATATGATTAAAGCTACAGGTAATAAGAAAATAATATTTCTTTTCGCATCTCTACTCATTAATATAAAGAATGGGAAAAAGAAATTAATAAATGTAATTCCGAAGAATAACAATGGATAATGCTTAATTCTTTCTACGTAGTAAGTTACCTCCTCAGGAATATTTGCATACCAGATAAGCATAAACTGACAAAACCATAAATATGTCCAAAGCATACTTATTGCAAACACCCACTTACCCATATCGTGTAAATGGCTTTGGTTAAAGTTAGGAAGTAAGCCTTTACTTTTTAAGTATAAAACTATAAGAGTACCCGTAATCATGGCTCCAACCCACATACCGGAGAATACAAACCAACCATACATTGTGCTAAACCAGTGCGTATCTATAGACATTAGCCAGTCCCAAGCCATAACAGAAGATGTAAATCCAAAAACAACCAAGAAAATAGCCGCTCTTTTTACACTACTGTAATGAATTGAAGTTCCGCCAACTAAATCTTGCTCTAATGATTTTTTTCTAAACCACCTTGCAAAAGCATACCAAACACCTATAAAAATTAAGGTTCTTGCCCAAAAGAAAACAGGATTTAAATAAGCATACTTATTAGCAATCAATTCATCATAATCAGGGCTGGTAACATCATACACATTAGGGTCCATCCAGTGATAAATGTGATGCATGTGGAATTGTCCGGCTGCTAACACCAATATTATAACTGTTCCTCCAATAGGTAAGTATGATATTATAGCTTCAAAAACTCTTTTTACCATAACAGACCAAGCTACTTCTGCAGCATATTGTAAAGCTAAAAAGAATAAACCCGCAAGGGAGATTCCGAAAAAGAAGAATCCGTTAATTAATAAGTTAGACCAAACTCTATCTGCCATATGAACATGTCCATGATCATGACCACCGCCCATAAGCGAGCCTACTATTGAGCCAATCAAACCAACTGCCATCAGTATGATTGAAACCATTTTAGCTCTTTTTGAAAAAACAAAATCCATTTCTTTCTTTATATTAATGTTGTTCTTCTACTTTTTTATCCTCAGGTGCTACCATAGCAGTTTCCGCATGAGCAGAATCTGAAGCCATTGAAGCTGCACCTAATTCTTTTCCTTGTAATTTCTGTACATAGTACACTACACTCCATCTTTCTTCTTGCGTAAGCTGAGAAGCATGTGAGCCCATCAACCCTTTACCGTATTGTAGTGTGTGATACATTTTTCCTTCAGGCAAATCTTTTAATGAAGCACTGTTATAAGCAGGTGGAGGTGGAAATTTTCCACTAGCAGTAATACTTCCTTGTCCATCTCCTTTTTCTCCATGACAATGTTTACAAAACATTCCAAAAATCTCTTTTCCTTTAGCTAAACGCTCTTCAGAAAAAGGATAAGGGTTTTTTAAGTTTAAGCCCGCTGCCTCATAACCGTCAAATGTATTCGGGTAAGGATAAGGCGTAAACCCTCTTGGAATAGTTCCATTAACAGGCTTTCTAGCAGAAATACCAACCAATGAATCAGGTTTAACATCATCACCCACCACACCGTAATCTACATAAGCTTCAATAGCCGGTGAACGATACATGTCTGGCATATACTCAACTCCCGGGCTGTTAGGGTTGCTTTCAGAACAACCGGTCATTGTTGCTACAACAATAACTAAGGCCGCTGATTTAAAATATGTTTTCAAGTTCATCTGCATTGTCTATTTGTGTCTTTCTTCTACTTCAACCGGTTTAGTGTCTGCAATTGCACTTTTAATTTCATCTGCAGAAACATGGTTGTGTGAAGGATTAATTTCCATTACAAATCTATCGTCAGTAGTTCTTGGGTAAGGGTTCTTAGCTTTTACTCCCGGCAACGTCCAGTTTCGTAAAAAGTAAGTAATTGCCATACCGTGTGCAGCACATAATACAGCAAACTCAAATGTTACAGGAACAAAAGCAGGGAAGTTTTGTATTAACGACATGCTTGGTTTACCTCCAATATTCATTGGCCAATCATAAATCATAAAAAACCACATACCCGTTACAGCTAGTGCTACGCCCGTCATTGCATAAATGAAAGCACAGATAGCTAACCTTGTTCTTGAAACACCAATTACAGGGTCTAAACCGTGAATTGGGAACGGAGAAAAAACATCATCTACGTGAATTCCTTTTGACACCAATGCCTTAGCTCCGGCCATCAATGTGTGCTCACTGTCGTAAGATGCATATATTACATTATTCGCCATAATTAATGTTCGTTGTTATGTTCTACATCATTACCTGAATCACCAGAGTGGTCGTGAGATGCATGAGCATTCTTTTGAGCCTCTCCAGAAACAGATAAAATAGATTTTAATTCGTTTAATGCCAATACCGGGAAGAATCTTGCAAACAATAAAAACAATACAAAGAAGATTCCGATAGTTCCGATAAATATACCTATGTCCACATAAGTCGGGTAGAACATAGACCAACTTGAAGGAACATAGTCTCTATGTAATGATGTAACAATAATTACAAATCGCTCAAACCACATACCTATGTTTACTAC